>JBCCOJ010000109.1:0-10464 GCA_039025415.1 Bacteroidota bacterium
ATAATTTTTATGACATTACTGTGTCTTTCATCAAGACTAATAAGAGAATACAACTTTTTTAACTTTTTAGTTTCGCCTTCCAATACTTGAAAGAAATATCCATTATCATTTATCAGTATACCTGTAATTTTCGAAAGGTGATTTTTTGCCTTAAGTTTAGTGTAGAGATTTTCTAAATCAAAATCTTTAAGTTCTTTGTCTCCCTTACTTAAATAGCATATGGTGTGTAGCGCATTCATAATAGGAAAATAAAAATTAGGATATTCAAGTTAGTGAAAAAAAGCGAACCTGGAGTAATCAGCTCCAGGTTCTTTCATCAATCAAAAAACGAACAGTTTTGTATTTCTGCATTCGCAGATATCTCAATTAAGAGGGTTAAACTGTTGTTGCTTTAAATTCGTCGGTAAATTTCTGTTAAAATTACGCATTAAATAAAGACTAACCTAAATAGGTTTTCAATATTTTACTTCTTGAGGTGTGTTTCAGCCTTCTTATCGCCTTTTCTTTAATTTGCCTAACTCTCTCTCTAGTCAAATCGAATGTTTCACCTATTTCCTCTAATGTCATAGGGTGCTGGTTACCCAAACCAAAATAAAGTCGAATAACATCTGCCTCTCTCGGAGTCAAAGTTTCTAAGGCTCGTTCAATTTCTGTTCGTAAGGATTCATGCAGTAAATCTTTATCTGGATTTGGAGATTCCCCACTTCTTAATACGTCATATAAATTTGAATCTTCCCCTTCAACCAGAGGTGCATCCATTGAGACATGACGACCAGAATTCTTCATCGATTCTTTTACGTCGTTAATGGTCATGTCCAATTCTTTTGCAATTTCCTCTGCACTTGGGGGTCTTTCATGACTTTGCTCTAAAAAAGCGAATGTCTTATTTATTTTATTTATTGAACCAATTTTGTTCAATGGTAACCTTACAATCCTAGATTGTTCGGCTAAAGCCTGAAGAATTGATTGTCTTATCCACCATACTGCATATGAAATAAATTTAAAACCTCTAGTTTCATCAAAACGTTGAGCAGCTTTAATCAAACCGAGATTACCTTCATTAATTAGGTCGGGAAGTGTAAGACCTTGGTTCTGGTACTGTTTTGCAACAGAAACCACAAACCTTAAATTCGCTTTAGTTAATTGTTCTAGAGCTGTTTGGTCACCAGCCTTAATTCTTTGTGCTAATTCTACCTCTTCATCAGCAGTTATTAGGTCAACCTTTCCAATTTCTTGTAGATACTTGTCCAATGAAGCCGTTTCCCTATTGGTAACCTGCTTCGTAATTTTAAGCTGTCTCATTTAATTTAAGTTTAGGGCAATATTCATCTGTTGCATATGGTTATACGCAATAAAGAAATAAAAAGTTACAAATAAATTGGTTTAAATTTTAATCAAGGATTTATCTCCAAGATTAATGTCATTGAGCATTTGGTTGGTGAACTTATAATGACCGCGTGTTGTTATAAGTCTAAACCTGTGTGATTTCAAGGAACTTAATGTATTAAGAAAAAGCCACTTTGATTTTAACAATCTTGGTTTTGCACTTTTTAAACTTATATCAAAATAGTGCTTTCTACCCTCTTTGGTTGCAGTAATGTCAGGTGTAATTTTGATATCTGTCCCTTTTTTATTGTAGGATTTAGGGGTTCCATAACCGTCAATATCTGCCTTGATATTTTCGTAACCTCTCTGTTGTAGATAATCTACTGAATCATTTAAAACCTCCGAATATTTTTCTTTATCTAATTGTATCAAAACTATATTATAACGAAAAAACTCAGAATTACAAGTTTTTATCAGTTTTTAACTTTTCAATTCTTAAGCTAAAACGCTATAATAAATCTTGTTCGCATCAAAAAAACCGATTGCATAAGCAATCGGCTTCAATCTAATTAAAAAAGGTTAATCCTCTTTTTTTCACCACTTGGTTTACGTTCATTGCGTTTATTATCGCAATTTCTGTTGTCGCCTCCATCGCCGTTATTACTGTTTCTATGTCTTTTCTTAAACCTTCTGAAACAGTTTTTACAAACCTCTCAGGTTTTCGAAACCTGAGAGGTATTTGATTTAAGTTCCGTTGTTTTCTTAATTTTGAGAAATCTGAAAAAATGTTTTGATGAAAATCAGTAGAAGTCAAATGAATCATCTTGCATTGGTATTAGCTGCGCTACTTCTTTTTGAGAGTTGCGGCGCTTATCGCTCAGAAAATATTACAATTGACACGGCCGTAGAAGAAGGAAGTAAGGTTAAAGTTAGAACCAACGAAGGCGAGAAGATAAAATTTAGAAGAATCATTAAAGAAGACAACACGTATTACGGTATCAAGAAGTCGGGTAAAACCATTCCAGTTTCAGAAAATAATCTTCAATCGATTAGGTTATTCAATAAAACTGGCGCTATTATTTTAAATGTTTTGGCTTTTACGTTTATAGTCGGCTTCGTATTGTCAACCATTGTTGTAGTTGAGTTTAATAATGCCGTTACCAAATAAAATACCGTTCCAATATCAAATATCTCCTGGAACCTTGTAGATTTTATAGGCCTGAATTTAAAAAAAAGACCTCACAGATTTTTGAAATCTGTGAGGTCTAAAAAAATCAAATACTCTTACTTAATCATTCCTCGGCTTTCGATCATCGCGTCTATTACCCCGATTTCTGTTGTCTCGGCCACCGCCCTTATTATTATTGTTTCTAGGTCTTTCCTTAAAACCTTCAGGTTTTGGTAGAAGCGCTTTCCTTGAAACTTTTTCCTTTCGGGTCCTGCTATCAATCCCGAAATATTTAACATCGAATACATCGCCCATATTCAACACGTCTGAAACATTTTCAGTACGTTCCCAAGCGAGTTCGCTTACGTGTAATAACACTTCATTTCCAGGGGCCTCAGTATATTCTACAACAGCACCAAAATCAAGCATTTTGATTACTTTCACTTCGTAAACGCTACCAACTTCAGGATTAAACATTAGTGCATCGATTTTAGCGAGAACCGCTTCAATACCTTCTGCACCTGTACCAAGAATTTCAACGATGCCCTCTTCGGTAACTGGGTCTTCGTTGATAACTATTGTTGTATCTGTTTCCTTTTGTAACTCTTGTATCACTTTTCCGCCAGGACCAATTAATGCACCTATAAACTCATTTGGAATAACACGTGTGACCATTTTTGGAGCATGTGGTTTAACATCCTCACGAGGTTGTTGAATGGTGTCAGTTAATTTTTCTAAAATATGTAATCTTCCTTCTCGCGCTTGCTTTAAGGCATTGACCAAGATTTCATAAGAAAGACCTTTTACCTTGATGTCCATTTGGCAAGCGGTTATACCATCGGCGGTTCCAGTGACTTTAAAATCCATATCGCCTAAATGGTCTTCATCGCCTAAAATATCAGAAAGTACGGCGAATTTTCCAGAATTAGCATCAGAAATTAAGCCCATCGCAATACCAGAAACCGGCTTTTTCAATTGTACACCAGCATCCATCATTGCCATTGTGCCCGAACATACAGTTGCCATTGATGAAGAACCATTGGATTCTAACACCTCAGAAACAACTCTAACGGTGTAAGGACAATCATCAGGAACCATTCCTTTCAACGCACGCTGTGCTAAGTTTCCGTGGCCAATTTCTCGACGTGATGTCCCTCGAATTGGTCGTGCTTCACCCGTTGAAAAAGGAGGGAAGTTGTAATGTAAATAAAAACGCTCCTCACCTTCATGGGATGGCATGTCTATCATATTTGCGTCTCTTGAGGTACCGAGGGTTACCGTTGCAAGTGCTTGGGTTTCTCCTCTCGTAAAGATTGCAGAACCATGGGTTGATGGCAAATAATCAATTTCACACCAAATTGGTCTAACCTCATCAGTTTTTCTTCCGTCCAATCGTAAGCCTTCATCTAAGGTTAAATTTCTAATTGCTTCCTTTTGGGCTTTTGCTACATATTTATGAATGAGTTTTCCCAATTCATCTTGCTCCTCTTCCGAAAAAGATTGGAAAACCTCCTCCTTGATATCACTAAAAGCCTGCCCTCTTTCTTTTTTAGAGGATCCAGCTTTGGCAATTTCGTAGGTCTTGTAATAAACCATGTCGTGAATCTTCTTGGCCAATTCCTCGTCATTGGTTTCCGGATCATATTCACGCACTTCTTTTTTACCAACTGCAGAGGCCAAACGTTCTTGTGCCTCGCACTGCTTTTTAATAGCCTCGTGTGCAAATTTGATAGCTTCTGCCATTTCTTCTTCAGAAATTTCATCCATCTCGCCTTCAACCATCATTACAGAATCTGCGGAGGCGCCAATCATCATATCTATATCAGATTCTAAGAGTTGCGCCCTAGTGGGATTGATTATCAACTCACCGTTTACACGACCAACCCTAGCTTCTGAAATTGCACATTCAAACGGAAAGTCTGATAATTGAATAGCGGCAGAAGCGGCTAAACCAGCCATAGCATCCGGCATTACATCTTCGTCATGAGACATCAACTGAATCATGACCTGCGTTTCGGCATGGTAATCTTTTGGAAACAACGGGCGTAAAACGCGATCAACCAATCTCATGGTCAATACTTCACCATCACTAGGTCTGGCCTCTCTTTTGAAAAAACCACCTGGATAGCGTCCAGCTGCAGCAAACTTTTCTCGATAGTCAACCGTTAATGGTAAAAAATCCACATCTGCGGAATGGTAATTTGATACTACTGTACATAAAAGCATGCACTTTCCTGACTGCACCACAACGCTCCCGTGAGCTTGTTTTGCTAATTTTCCGGTTTCGATGGAAATTTCCCTTCCACCACCTAGGTCTATGACCTCTTTAAATGTTTTTGGAATCATAAAATTTTAAATCTCACCCAAGTTTTTAACTCGGATATTTGTTAAACAATGGTCTTTTCTGCCCTGTTTGACAGAAGTTGTTGCTGTGTTGTGTAGTGTAGTGACCAATGAAAAACTGTAAGTCCTAACAATATTTTTTTTGGACCTTATCTGCTATTTTCACGATTTTTTAACTCATTCGCTTGAGTATGCCTAAATGAAAAACCACGCCAGTGGCGTGGTCTTTCTATTCTGATTATTTTCTTAATCCAAGTTCTTTAACGATTGCACGATATCTCAAGATATCTTTTTTGGTAAGGTAATCGAGTAAAGCTCTTCTCTTTCCAACTAGTTTTACCAACGAACGCTCGGTGTTAAAGTCTTTTTGGTTCTTTTTTAAATGCTCGGTCAAGTGATTGATTCTGTAGGTGAATAAAGCGATTTGCCCCTCAGCAGAACCTGTGTCTTTAACATCTTTGCCATGTTTTTTAAAGATGGCCTCTTTTTCTTTTTTGTCTAAATACATGCTAATATTATTGTAAATGATTGTTATGTACTTTGAAAGTCTTTCTTTCAAGCGGCAAATATAGTAAAAATTGAAAATTAAAGGCTTTAAATGTTTATTCTTTTAAATTTATGTATCAAGATTAAACTTTTTTCAAAACCTCGAGTCTTAGGGATGTATTAACTCTAAAAATATTTATCATGAAACCTTTTAAATTAGTATTAAAATTATTAACCATAACTTTTATTTCGGCATTGACCTTTAGCTCATGTAGCGAAAATGAAGATGAGGTAGTTACCGAAACTATAACAACTGACGCCCTTGAGGTTCAACTTTCGGCTGAAATTGATCAAGTGGACAATATTCTGGGAGATTTAATAATTGATGCCTATGAAGAACAGGAAATTGATGAGTTAGATAGGGTAGCTTATAGTGCCTCTATACCAGAATGTGTAACAATTACCTTGGTAGCACAACAAAATTTTAGAGAGGTTACCTTAGATTTTGGTACTGAAGGCTGTTTCGTAAATGGGCACTTGTTGCGCGGACAGATTGTTTTTGATTATACAAGAAACCCGGAAGCCCAACAGATAGCTATAAATTATAACCTAGTCGATTTTTTCTTTGATGCCAAAAATGTTATCGGAAGCCGCTCAATATTAAGGGAACTATCTAATGAAAACGGAAATCCTCAATTTACGCACAACTTGAACATCACCGTAATTTGGCCAAATGGTTTACAAGCCTCAAGAGAGGGCACTAGAATAAGAGAATGGGTAGAAGGTTTTGGATCAGGCACCTTTAGTGACAATGTCTTTGAAATAACTGGCGATTGGACGGCTAATTTTGTAAATGGCAATACGCATAGTTATGAGGTGCAGATTCCCCTGAGACGTGAAATAGGTTGCGCTTACCTTGTTAGTGGATCCTTTTCAGTAGAGCGAACTAATTTTGGAGGTTTGTTTGACTATGGTGATGGAGAATGTGATAATCAGGCAACTTTTACTTTTAATAATGATCAAACTATTGATATCACACTTTAAGGAAAAATAAGAATTTAAGTAAAAAAAGCTGCGTTACGACGCAGCTTTTTTATTTTTTGCTATTAAATGAGATTATTGCTTTTTCTACAAAGCGTCAATCGTTACGGTAGTATCAAGAGTTACTATTACATCAAATTGTGCAGGCGTTGAACTTATGGTTCCCATCAAAGTAACACTCAAAACTGGATTGTTTTCCAAGAAATTACCAATTGCAGTTAGCTGTGAGGCATCTTGTACTTCGTAAACAATGTTTCCGTCGTCTGCTGTTTTGAGTACGATATCTTCTACACTTACCGTAGTACTTCCAAAACTAACTGAGGCCGAGGACACAGTGACATCATCTGCACCAACATAATTGTCAATTTCAAAAGTGAGGGAATTGATAGTAATATCTTGAATTTGATTAAGGTTATCTGAGATATCTTGATTAGAAGCAATGTTTATTGCAGCGGTTTCAGATAAGGTAACAGGTTGTCCTTGAGAATCATCAGTCAAGTTTACGCTAATGGTGGTATCAAAACCTCCGTTTACATCAAATTCAGTGAGTTCGTCCAATTCATCACAGCTAAAAGTAACAGCTGCAATCATAAATAAGTAGATAAAAAGTTTCTGAGTTTTCATTTTAAAAAGTATTTGTGTTTAACATTAGTCTCTTGGGACCGGTCAATGTTAACACTAATTTTAGAAAAATCAAAAAAGAAAATTTACGCCTTCATTTCTTAAATAAATAGTTCATTACAAAATTAAGTTTTGATTTAATCTTGCTTTACAAAAACATACTCACCAAAAGGAATGCGCATTTGCATAGGTGCATTTACAGTTGGCGGGACAAAGCCGTCAAACGAATAAAGTAAAGCCTCAAGTTTCTCTTGCCCGTTATCAACAATGTGTCTGAGTATCATGGCCGCATTGATGTAGCTATAATCAGGGTCAATAAAATAGACAAATAATCTTCTTTCGCTATTAGAACACTCATCACAGGTAGGATAATGGTTTTTATGCATAATGAAATTTCCTGAAATATAATGGTCTAAATCTACTAGTGAATTGTCATTTAATCTTGATAGGTAATCTTGAATAACATTTCCTCCAACAACAAATTTGTACTCGCCTTGAATTAAATCCTCATACTTTTGGGTATCATCAAAGAAAACATACTCAATTTTCTCGAGAACTATTGTTGCTATTGAGTCGTTTCGATGCCATTTCCAAGTGCCCTCAAATTTATCTAAATCTCCCGCTATGTCTTTATAGTAAGTCCCAGTTGGAAGGTCTGGATCTTTATTAAATAGTGGAGTGCCATTACTTGGTACTAATTGGGCTTTGCATACGCTAGAAGTGCAAATAATGAACCAAAATGTTAATTTTAGAATATTCTTAATGACTTTATTTTTCAATTAACGTTATTGCTTAACAAAAATATATTCCCCAAAAGGTATCCGTATATTTTCTGGTTCATCAATTGGCACAACCGAAGTGCTAAACGTAAATAAAGTACCGTGCAGTTGCGCTGGTTCTGTGCTCAAAACCTGCCCCTGCGATAAGCTACGTAATGCCAAGGCTGATAGCATGTATTCACGTTCTGGGTCAGTAAAAACTAAAAAAATACGTCTTTCCCCTATCGGACAATCATCACAAACTGGCAATTGACCGTTTTCTAAAATAGTATTGCCTGCGATATGATGATCATCACCGCTTAAGTTCGGGTCATTTAAACGGCCAAGATAATCCTGAATAACATTGCCATTTACTGTAAATTTATATTCACCGACAATATAATCTTCATATTGATTATTACTGGGAATATATACATCTTCTTTTTTTTGTAATACTATAGTAATAATAGAATCATTACTTTCCCATTTCCAAGTTCCGATAAATTTATCGAAATCATTGTCTAAATCCTTGTAATAGGTACCCTCTGGTAGTTCGGGGTCAATTCGATATAAAGGTGCTACTTGGGCTTTACATGAGATAAGCGTTAAAATCAGTATAACGATTGTTAGAACATTATTTTTCATGTTGTTAGATTTATTGTTCACAGTTTGTTTCTTTTAGGTTATTAGGAGAGGCGTTATCATACTCTAGTTCTTTCCAAGAGGTTAAATCTTGACTTGCCTTATATAGGGATATACCTTTATTTTGAATGTATTTTGCGAGAACCTCCTCATACAACTTTGGGTTTGTATGTGTTTGACCTGTTACGGGGTTTGTACGTTTGTTATATAATTTATTTAAATCAAAATGCTCTCTCTTTTGTTTTTTAAAAGTAGGAAACGCATTCAAATAGGCTTGTATAGCATTTTCATCATTTATTTTTACGGCATAAGTACCATGTGCCGTTACCAGCATGTAAACGGGCAATGATATGATATCACCACCAAGCCCTTGATAAGCATAAGCATCGGCATGTTTTTTTAGGGCGAATAAATCCATTGCGGAGAACATGGGGTTACCACCCTTGGCCTGGTGTATATGCGCTACTCCAAATAAATCTGGATATGCTTTATAACTAATTCCACCAACCTCGGCAGTTTTTGTAGGTGAAGAGACCTCTCCGGATGAAGTCATTTTGATACTAAAACCTCTTTCATTTTTAATGCTGTTGTCAACAGCATCTAGTTTTAAGAGTTCGAGCTTGTTTTTTATAATCGCATTGTCTGTTAATTTTTTAAGTTCCGCGCAATGATTTTCATGTGGGTCTTCCTCAATTGGCAACTCAATAAGCACCCCTACCTCACCAGCGCAGGGGTCAACAGGCTCTTGAGATCCTCGAAAAGCCACTGAGTTACCAGTGCAGGTGTCCTCTATTATTATAATGCCTGTAGCAGCATTTCCCTGTCCACCCGCTCCGCTGCACATTCCACCCTCAAGAGTGAGGTTTACATCTGGTTGGTGTGGACCAGAAACCCCTCCATTACATTGGTAGGTCCAAGTGAAGCCACAACTGTTCTCATCTTCGTCAGGATTGGAAAACTCACCTGCTCCAGAACTATTGCCATTATCATTTGCACTATCACCATTGGGGTCATCATCGCCGTCTTGGTCATTACCTCCCAAAGGTCCGCCACCGCCAGGGCTATCTTCGTCCTCGTTATCATCGTCATCTGGCGGTGTATTGTTATCGTCACAGGGCGATGTCCTGCCCGCGCCTTGCATGACCTGTCCGTTAACAAGTATGAATGTCCCAATCATGTCGCCAATATTGTTATAAAAAGTCAATCCCCCGGTAAACGTGGCCATATCCACCCCGCCATCGTCGAGATAGGGGACCTCGTAACTTGGGTCGAAAGCATACTGTATAAAATACTCTATAATGCCATCGGCTGTATCCACAACCACTAAGTTAATGATGCTCATAGCATTCTGTGGATTGGTGACCCTAAACGTATATTTCGTGTTCTCTTCGTTATACACTTGTACCACCTTGTTAGTAAGCACTGTACCTAGAGGAGTTTCCCGGCCAAGTTCATTTGTGATTTCATCGGTAAGCCTAATTCTATTTTTCACAATCTCTACCCTAAAGGTATTCTTTGTCTTTGAGCCAACGTAACCTAATATATGTTCTGGAATTTCAGACTCGCTGAGGATGAAGGCATTAATATCATCTTTGTGACGTAATTCAAATGTCCCAAATGGAATAGCTTCGTGGTCTACTTCTTGACAAGCTGTCAAGCTTAGGAGGAAAATAGCGAACAAAATTCTTTTTAATGGCATACGTATGGTCGATTTTAACATTACTAGGCAAGGTAAATTCTATTCAAATATTAGACAATACGTAGTTCTACGTATTTTTAGCTTGGCTAAAATTCAGGAATTCATCAATCGTTTACAATACGTGACTTTACTTATATTTTGAGCATCTTTAGGGATTTCAGTAACCAATTAATCGTTAAACATGCTTAGTTTATTTGGATGATGTAATACTATGACAGTAGTTGCCCATTCTAAATATCAAATGAGTAACAAGGGGTGTTGGATGAGCTAAACCCCGATTTGGACTAGGTAAATGGAGTAAAAGACCAAACCCCTTAATGAAGGTGTAGTTATTGGTTGCCAATAAAATTTATTATTCCCTTACTGGCTGATTTAAAATC
>JBCCOJ010000110.1:0-10425 GCA_039025415.1 Bacteroidota bacterium
TCAGCTACCACTTCGGTAACATAGCGTTGGTTTCCGTTGTCGGTGGTATAGGTTCGGGTCTTTAACTTTCCCGTGATTCCCACTTCTTTGCCCTTTTCAACAAATTTCTCAACGATTTCAGCAGTCTTTCCCCAAGCCACTATGGTATGCCAGTTAGTGTCCGTTTGCTTTTCGCCTTTGCTGTCTTTGTAGTACTCGTTTGTAGCGAGTGAAAAACGGGCTACTTTTTTACCGTTTTCAAGGTTTGTAATGGTTGGCTCTTGACCAACGTTTCCAATTAACTGTACGTGATTTCTAATAGTACTCATAACTAAATGGTTTTAAATGCCCTTTACAGGCTTGATTAATATTTCCCTTTTCAATTCAGATTAAATTTTAAGGGGTGTTTGTTCTTTTCTTTCGTGCATCGCACAATGGATAGAGTGGGTTTTGTCAAGACTTTTAGGGAATAAATCAGGTGTGTTTGCGACGTAGTAAATTCCTTGGAATTTCAAGGAAGTAGAAACCTTATTTTTCACTAAAACTTTGTACAGTCTTGACAAGTTCCATAAGGGCATTAGCAATTCTTTTAAAACCGGTTACGATTTGAGCGTACCGACAGTTAAGCGAAATGAGTGGCTGGGTTTAATTTAGAATTGGTTATGCACTGCCTGTTTTTCGACGACCCGAAAAACAACAAAGGCTTTATCCATTATAAACCCCTTAAAATGTGTAAGACAGCGGTTTGGTTTTTAAGGATTTTCGAGTCAGGGCTCAAGAAGACCGCGCCGAAAATCCTGTTAAGAAAACCGAAGTGGTGGCTTTCCGATGAAAAAGCGGACTTAATTCACAATTTTGGCTTGAGAATATAGCCCTTCGACTACGCCCAGGACAGGTTTACCTTTCCAGGGCACCAGGAAGGGTTAACGGAGTGGAAAGCTAAAATTGGGGATTGTGTCCAAGATTTATATAGTGAAGCTCTTTTCCCGGAATGAAGTGGTTGCCTTTTTTTACAGGCAAGTGTGGAATGTAGAGGAATGTGCTGAGTGACGTTGTAATTCAGACCTGATTTATTCAACGATGGAAAAATCCAGTTTAAGGTACTGGATAAACCTACAACTAATTCTAAGCCATTTCATATACTTCATCAAACAACTTTTTGTCCAAACGTTCTTGTTGGCCGAAGCTCTTCCTCAAGCTGTTATGTAGTACGGAATTGAAGGCATTGTAACCTAACCACAGGTTCGGTTCCTCATTAAGCAATAAGGCTTCGTAGCTTAATATTTCAATGACTTCACGAGACTTTTTTGAAGGGTCACTATTTTTATCGCTACATTCATATCTGAATAGTTTTGTCTTATCGAGAATCGCTTTTACAAACTCTTGCGTATCGATGATTTTAAAGTTTTTCATCTTATCAAATTTCTTCGTAATGGTATAGAACTCATTATCCAAAAATTTATCGAACAGATTCCTCAATCTTGGCATAATAAGATGTGTATTGTTTTTACTGTGCGTTATAGAAAATTCTATTTCTGCTTGTGAGATGTGCAAACCATTTGAACAAACCTTTCTATAAAATCCGAAGTGGCCAGAGGTCTTTTCGCTACCGTCATAGGAGTTCTTGAACCGAAGCATCGGTAGTATCAAATCCTTGTTGTTCTTGACCGTAAACTGGCTTTTATCGTCGATGATGAAGTCTGTAATAAACGACCTATCATTTTTATTGATGGTGCGTTTGTGGAAGTTGAGTTGTGCGTCGGTCAGCATTTCTTCAGCCTTCTTGAAGAATAATTGATTTGGAATGTGGCCATAACTGTTCGATACCACATTGACGATTTTACCATTTGAAATGATAACATTTTCAAGCCCGCGTCGAGATTCCATCTGGGTTAGACTTTTAAGGGATTTCATTTCTGATGGAACAAAGATTTCATCCTGTTGCAAATTTTGTAAATACATAGCTTTTGATTTTTAGATTAGACATTTTGTAATAACAGCGCATAGTGTAGCGGATGCTTTTCTCTGTAATAAGCCAAGTGGCTTTCTGCACTTTCAATAGTGTAATTTTCTTTACTCGATTGATAATGTATTTCCGCCTCTTGTGACGAAATTTTAGGTTTTTCAGATACTCGTTCCATAATGATGTGATTTTGGATTAAACAATATTTGAGCAGTAACCTAAACGGAAGCTAAAATCTCAGCTCAAAAGGAAACGGAATAAATAAGTAGGGGAAGAAGCGATGGCTTTATGCCGTAGTCTTTTGATGGGTGTATTTTACGAGTTTAAATTGCGGATATATTGTATGATAATAAACTCCCCCTTACAAAGAACTAAGGTTGCGATAGGTGAAAATTTATTAATACCTAATGAAAAAATAGGCTTTAATTATAAATGAAATCATATAGCATCAATCGATAACTCGTCTTAAAAAAGTAGAAATGTTTACCTATATTTTATCATAAAGGTAAATTAACAAAACTACTAAAAGAGACAACGAATTGGACTTTACTACCCCAACTCTATCTTAAATTTAAATTATCCTGAAAAACGGCCCTTGAAAGGAGCTCATTTAGTCTGAATCTAAGAAAACCAGCAGATATACATTTGAATCCAAACATCCAAGACAAAAACTATAGAAAAAACAATGTATATTTAAATCTGTGGACCATTTAAAACTACGTAAAATGGGCAGCCTACATAAGTACAATACAAAACCTAGAACATTGAGGACCATTAAGATAAAAAAAGGTGAAGTAATTCAACGTATCGGAGAATTCAATACCAATGTGTATCATATAAGAAAAGGGCTTTTACGGAGCTACTCCATTGACAATAATGGTAAAGAAAATATTTTCATGTTCGCTCCTGAAGGATGGGTGATTGCAGATACATGTGAACCTGAATCAGAATCCATTCTTTATATAGATGCGCTAGAGGATTCGACTGTTGTGGTTTTACAAAAAGACCTTGAAAGGGAAAAACAAAATGTAGGTGCACTCAGAAAAAGACTGGATGCTTTGCAAAAACGTGTTTTGATGCTTATCAGTACAAATGCCATTGAACGTTACGAATACTTTATCGAAACATATCCTAATATAGCGCAGCGTGTGCCTCAACATATGATTGCATCATACATTGGTGTCAATCCTGAAACCCTGAGTGCTGCCAAAGCAAAACGTATGAGAAATGGCGGCTAATTCATTTCTTATGAAATCATAATGTATTTCGATTTTGTAGACTGGATTTTTGCTACAAAATCAATATGCGGAGTATGGTTAAAAAAATTGTTGCTTTTGGTGCATCAAACAGTAAAAATTCTATCAATAAACAGTTTGCACAATTTGTTGCGAATCAATTGGTAAACGCTGAGGTTACCGTTCTTGACTTGAATGATTTTGAACTACCAATATATTCCGTAGACAGAGAGAAAAACTATGGTATTCATGAAAATGCAAGTTCCTTTTATAAATTGATTAAAACATCAGATGCTGTTATAATTTCTCTAGCGGAATACAATGGTTTGCATACATCCGCTTTTAAAAACCTATGGGACTGGCTGTCCAGAATATCTACTAAAAAGCCAATGCAAATATGGGATAACAAACCTATGTTTTTAACTTCTACCAGTACCAGTAAGCGTCCAATGAGCAATGTCCTTAGAGTTTCTAAAGAGTTATTTCCTCATTTTGGTGCTGAGATAATTGCCCATTTCCACTTGCCATCGTTCAATCACTTTTTTAATCAAGATAAAATTACTGAATCTACTTACTTAGAAGATTTTAAAATCCAATTATACAAATTTCAAACACACTTAAACAATCATTAAACTTAAAGAATATGAAAAACTACAGTATTTTTTTAAAGGCATCTGCCATCCTTTGGATCTTTTGGGGAGCCGTACACATGTTTGCAGGATTTATGACCGACTACTTCATTTTGAGTGGAGATGTGGCAGGAGCAGTTGGCGGTATAGCTGATGCGATAGACCAAGAAATCTTAAAGATTGATTACCCAGATGCATCAGGCGCAATAATTGCTCAACACGGTTTTAATTTACTTTGGATTGGTCTTTTTACATTTATTGGAGCGTTCTACATATGGAAAGGTAATAAAACAGCTATTATTTTTACTGCTATTGTTGGAGGTTTAACAGACTTAGGCTATTTCATATTTATAGATTTAGGTGGTTTTTCAAATTTCGTTCCAGGAACAATCATGACGATAGTTTCAGCCTCTGCCATCATACTTAGTTTGGTTGCTTATTTTGGAGAAAAAAACCAAACAGTAAATGGCTAAAATAGGCCTACTAAAAAATGCCTGTTTCATTTTCTTTTCGCTGATTGCAAATATGCTTGTTGCTCAAGATGAGATTCCTGACATCAACTTATTGAGAGCAGAAGAGTCATACGCTTTTCTAGATTCAGCAGACACGAAAACTGTTTTTCTTCAACCACTTAAGTTAATTACAATCGATAAGCAGAACTTGATTTTCTTGACTTTAGGTGGTGAATACCGTGCAAGACTAGAGCACTTTACCAATAAGAACTATACGACTGAAGACTTGACATATTACTCTCAGCGTATTAGCTTTCATTCGTCTTTACGGCTCGGGGCTAAAATTCGCTTTTTCGGAGAACTTTATAGTGGGTTTGTTACCGAGAATGAACCCCTATTTTTTGAATCTGATGAAATTGACGTACATCAGGGCTTTTTTGAGTGGAAACCAATAAATTCCCCAAAATTGAATGCGACCCTAAGACTAGGAAGACAAGAAATTGGATATGGTTCATCTCGTTTGATAGGCATTAGAGAAGGTCCAAACATGAGACGTTCATTTGATATGGCTCGCCTAGTGCTTCGCAAGAAAAATACTTCATTCGATGTGATGTATGGAAAAGAGGTTAACATTTCGCCCAATAGTTTCGATAATAGGTCTAATATTTTAAAAAAGGACGGACCAAACCCAAGTTTATGGGGAGTCTACCACAGACGTCCGTTTTTGAAGGATTTTGGAAAATTAGATGTGTACTATTTTGGTTTTCATTCCAATTTCTCCCGCTTTAATGATGTTTCAGGTAAAGAATTGAGGCACTCTATAGGGGTTCGATCCTATAGCATTAAAGGTAGATTTTCATACAACACCGAAATTATATTGCAATGGGGCGATCTAAATAACAATAGTATTTTTGCCTACAACTTCGAAACCGATTGGAAATATGTACTTATTGACAAAGGATGGAAACCTACAATAGGAATTAGGATTGATTGGTCCAGTGGCGATAGAACCGCAGAGGATGGAAAAATTGGAACGTTTAACCCAATCTTCGTAAATCCTGCTATCTATAGTTTAGCCGCTGTAAATACACCAGCCAACATAACAAGTCTGCACCCTTCATTTGAATTTTATCCTACAGATGGTTTGAGAGTGTTTATAGACTATGCGTTTTTCTACAGAACTCAATCAAATGATGGACTCTACGCACCGCCTCGGTTTTTAAGTAGAGAAGCAAGTGGTATCGATACAAAACATATTGGAGATGTTTTTGGCTTACAGATTTCATATGAGTTTAACCGCAACATATCTTTCGACTTACGAAGTTCATATTTTATTGCAGGTCAATTTATCAAAGCAACAGGCGAGTCTGAAAACACATTTTTCATCGCTCCTACCATGAGCTTAAAGTTCTAAAACAGAACAGTAAGTAAAAAAAACACGCCATACTTCAATATAAAAAGATATAGCGATTTGGGTGAATACTCGAAAGTTTATTGAAACTATTGATAAAAAATGATTCTTGAATGCCTTTAATAACTTACAAGTTCAAATAATAGGATTTATAGTTAATTGATATTTGACGATGAAAAAAGATGAAATGTTGTACCTATGTTGTACCCAAACAAAATTCTATAGGAGGTACGTACGTTTTTTGTTTATCACATACTATGTTTAAAGATATTTCTAAAGACGACTCTCAATTTTGTAAACTAGATTTTTAGTCTAGCAGTAAAAGACTCTTCAATGGGCTTTTTCAGATTTCATTCAACTTTTTCAAAAAATTTGTTACTTTCTTAGAGCATCTGGAAGGGTTAACGGAATGGAAAGCTAAAATTGGGGATTGTCTCCAAGAATTTTGTTAAAGAAGCTCTTTTTCTGAAATGTAGCTTTTTGCGGAATGTAGGGAAATGTGCTGAGTGGGTTGTAAATGATAAATTTGATGAAAATTAAAAAAAGGCTACATTTAGTCGGTAAAGGGTTACAATTCTATTTATACAACTTCAAAGAGTTTTGACTATACTTTTTTGATTTGTTGTTTTGTTATAAGTTTTTTTACCTCAAAATTTTATTAAATTTGAGTCATGAGAAAATCCTTTTCTAAGTGCATTAATATCATAAGCATACTTTTGGTATTACTCATTCAATCTTGCAAAAAGGATAAAAGTAATTCTCTAGAAGGTATGGGTTGGGTTGAAACAAAAACCTTTTTACAAGGTGCAAAAGCAAATGACCAATATGCGATGCTAAGAGAGAAACCAGCGCACCAAGTAAAGGTTGACGGTTTTTTTATTGACATTACTGAGGTTACAAATAAACAATTTAAAGCCTTTGTAAATGCAACAGGATATCTAACTATCGCTGAACGTAAAATTGATTGGGAAGAAATGAAAACACAATTGCCAAAGGGTACACCAAAACCTCATGACTCTTTATTGCAACCTGGTAGTTTAATTTTTAATGAAAACGCTAATACTGTAGTAAATATGAAAAATTATTCTCAATGGTGGACGTGGAAAATTGGTGCAAATTGGAAGCATCCTCAAGGACCAGAATCTTCAATTGAAGGTCAAGACAACTACCCTGTTGTTCACATTGCTTATCAAGATGCCTTAGCTTATTGCCAATAGGCAAATAGAAGGCTACCTACCGAAGCAGAATTGGAATCCGCGGCTCAAGGAAAAATACTGATGCAATTTTCACATGGGGAAACAACCCACAGTTATTAGATGCAAAAGCAAATACATGGCAAGGTACCTTCCCGACAGTTAATGAACCACTGGATGGTTTTGAATATATTGCACCAGTAAAATCTTATGAGCCTAATTCTATTGGATTGTATGATATGTCTGGGAATGTCTGGGAGATAACAAGTGATTTTTTTAACACTAATTACTATAAGACATTAAAAAGTAAAAAGGTCATTGTAAATCCGAAAGGAGCATCAACAACTTATACACCTTCTAACCCTTATGCAATAGAACATATAATCAAGGGTGGTTCAGTTCTATGCAATGCTTTATATTGCGCAAGTTACAGAATCTCCGCAAAGATGGGTATTAGTCCTGACTCTGCATCTGATCATACCGGATTCAGGACTGTTACATCAATAGATTAATATTTACGAAAGTATGTTTATAAAGAATTAAAAGGCTTCTAATTACCTTTAAAAACGAATTAAAGACTTTCTGCTTAAATTTTACAAATTTAATTATTGTAAAAATTTTCTTCTTAAATCCTCTACCTGAATATCATCAATCGGTATCATTTCGCCTAAGGAAGCACCCATCACTAACGATTTAGCACTAAATTCAGCTACTTCTAAATAATCAAATGTTTGAAGAAGTTCATCCCCTGTTACCATTACAGAATCGTTCTCAATGATAACTGCGGTTGTATTGTTCAAAATAACCTCTTGATTTTTGTTCGTTTTAAAATGACTACCATAGCTCAGAGATGGAATATCCTGTAAAAAAATCCAACTTTCAGGTATGGTTCTTACATCTAGATATTTCCTAGTTACGGCAAAAGCCATTAAATACGGTGGCTGTGTCATGATGATGGAATTTACCTTCGGATATTTCTTATAAATTTCTTGATGTATCCAAGTTGCTCTACTAGGAATTTTTCCTTTTTCTCTTTTACCATCTTTAATTTGCACAATGTCTTCAATAGAAATATTCCATCGATTTCTATTGGTTGGAGTTATTAAAAAATCATTTCCCCTCCAACGAATTGATACCGTACCATAAGAACCTATCATTAAACCTTGTTCACAAGCTCTTTGGACTATTTTGCATATTTTTAGACGCTTTTCACGTTCGTCGGATGGATGAGTGGTGCCATCCATTTCTGGTCTCAATGCAGGTACCTGCGATTCAAATTCTTGAATCTGAAGATCCGTTAAATATTTGGGTTCTCCAATTTGTGAACCATAACTAATCGTACAAGCTGACAATTCTAAGGCCTCAAAGCGCTGGAAAGCGTCATCTAAACAGGAACCACCCAAAACTGTTCCATGATTTTCCATGATAACAGCTTTGAATCCTTTTTTAAACTCTTGCGCAATAACTTCACCTAATTTTTCACTTCCAGGAAGCTCATATTTGGCATAACCAATAGGTCCACAAATGTGTTTTGCCTGAGAAATAACATTTGTATTTGGGATTTTTCGAACAATACTAAAGGATACAAGAGCCGGCGGATGGGCATGAATTATAGACTTAATATCAGGTCTTACCCTATAAATGGCTTTATGAAATGGAAATTCAGAAGACGGTTTATGCTTTCCAATAACAGATCCATCCTTTTTTACACATACGATATCAGAAGCTCTTAAAGATCCCTTGTCTATTGCGGATGGCGTTACCCATATATCACCATTTTCGTCTATGATAGATATATTACCCCCTGATGTGGTTGTCATACCTCTTTTATAAATTCGGCTTATAATTTTTGTAATCTGATCTCTTGGATGTACAAGTGTCATTTTATTAAGTTTTAAAGAGTTTTCAAATTAGTTTATCTAAAATTGAAAACACATAACATGCAATGAAGCAATTTCTTAAGATAATTTTTGATGTATTTTATGATTCGGAAAGTCTTCAATTCTCTCACAACAAATCTGTTCCATAACTTGTTGTAATTCTGTCTTTAAAAGTGAAATTGTGTGATCGCCTCCTGCTTTACCCAATGCAGATACACCATACATGAAGGAACGTCCTAAAAACGTAAAGTCTGCGCCACTCGCTAATGTTCTGGCAATATCGGGACCAGAGCGTAAACCACTATCCATCATAACTTTAATTCTCTTTCCATACTTATCGGCAATTCTCGTTAATGGCTTTATAGACGCTTCACCTGCATCTAATTGTCTTCCACCATGGTTAGAAACTATGATACCATCCAAACCTAAATTAATAGCTTTCTCGGCATCGACTTCATTTGCAACACCCTTTAGGACTAATTTTCCTTTCCACATATCTCGGATAGGTTTTATCTTTTCTTCATTTAGCCTACCAGAAAAAGTATCATCCATAAATTTACCTAACTGTTTTAAATCCAATCCTTTTGGCATATATGGCTTTAAAACTTCAAAACTAGGAATCCCATACTTTAAAGTTTCCAAACTCCAATGTGGTCGTCCAAAGGCTAGTAAAATATTTGTTAGATTCATTTTTGGTGGCATTGCTAATCCATTTCTAATATCTCTTGGACGAAACCCAAAAGTGGGCACGTCAGAAAGTATAACCAGCACCGGACATTCAGCGGCTTCCGCTCTTTTTATAATATCGTCTCTTAATTTGTTTTCCGTTGGATGATATAGTTGAAACCACGCTCTACCTTCAGTAAGTTCTGCAGCTCTTTCTATACTTGATGTTGTAACTGTACTTAATATGAAAGGAATATTATGATTAAAAGCTGCCTTAGCTAAAATTTCAGGAGAGTTGGGCCACATAAGACCTTGTAGACCTATCGGAGCTATGCCAAATGGGGCATCATATTGATGTCCAAAAAGTTCGGTTTTCATACTAGAACCGGTATGCTTACTTAGATAATACGGAAGCAATTCTACATTTCTAATTTCCGCAGTATTTTTGTGAAGATTTACGTCTTCATTACAACCACCATCCAAATATTCGAAGGCAAACTTTGGTATTTTTTTCTTAGCTCTATTGCGTAAATCGTTAATTGATGGATATTTTGTATTGTATGACATAACTTTAGACATTATTCTTTTCGTTTGTATTTTTTATTCTTCTTGAATCTGATCGATTAGCACTATTTTCTAATTTTATACAATCTTCACTATTTAGGTCAGATTCTAGAAACTGCCATTTGGTAAAAAGTGCCTTCTTCGCAGCTTGATAAACTAGTTCTGTAAATTCTTTTTCATCTAGCATAAACTCCGAATTATTCAGTATAACTTTAAAGTTCGATACCCATAAAGAGCAATAAAGCAAAAACAAATAAAAGGTAGTATGAATGATACATTAACCGCTGCAAATGATCCCACGGTCTCTATATCGATAATTAATCCTTGTAAAATTGGCATTAGGGCACCACCAACTATCGCCATGACTAAACCAGCCGCACCTAGCGTAGAATCTTCTTCACTTAAACCTTGAAGTGCAATGCCATATATCGTTGGGAACATTAATGACATAAA
>JBCCOJ010000111.1:0-10280 GCA_039025415.1 Bacteroidota bacterium
GAATAATTAAGTTATCATCGACAGGATTATTTGCTATTTGAAATTTCAAGCCCTCTTTTAATTCTTGATTTTCCAAGCTAGAATCAAGTATTTCATTTAGGGCAAATTCTACATTTTCTTGGGTCAATTGAACGTGATTTTCGTTGTCTTCAGGCATGTACCAATTATCAAACGGTGTCATTATACCGTTAGTGGTTGTTCCCATATCATTGAAATCCATGGGTTCATACCAATTGATTTCATCATTGGTGAAATTCATGGCCATTGCACTTACTGAGGGGATAAAACTAAATCTGTTCAACGTGAAACTGGATGCGAAATCATCGAAAATCCCTCCGTTTCCTAATGCTCCGGTAATTTCAGAAATATCAAATAAACCTCCTGGTGCTGCATCAATACCGTCTGAAAAACTATTAGCTTGCGCAAAGGCTTGAACATTAACCAAAGGAATAGTAACAACAAAGAAACCTTCCACGAGAATAGTACTAATGCTCGTAATACCATCTGCAGTTGCTGGAGTTAAATTTATTGAGGCATTCAAGGTCACGTTGCTCAAAGGAGGGACATCTGGTAAGCTCAAGTCTTCAATGTTTAGCAAATTATAGCCAGGCGTGACATCATTGCCCATTAAATCCTGAAATGGTGAACCGATACCACTACCATTTATAATAGCAACATTTCTGGTATTCTCAGGAAAACCAGTTGCTGTAAGGGAATTTATACTACTATCAAAAATGGTTTTATTTGGGTGTTCGGCCGGTAATATTATATTCGGGTCGAATTCAGAATCGTCATCAGTTTGAAGATGCGACTCAAAGTGGTCTGTAAGTAATTGTCTTGCCGCTGGAGACTTCAATAAATTATTGATTAGCGGTTGAAGGGTTTCAACATTGAGCCCATTCCCAATCCCGAATGCCAAATAGTTTAATTGGTGTTGAAGACCAAGCGGAACATTTGCTCCTAGATGTGGCGCGTCAAACGAAATGAACAATCTGGTCTCATGTTCAAGGGACTGGTTTTCCATGAAGTTGAGTGCATATCTTGAAATCAATCCACCCATACTCGGGCCAATAATAACATTTTCCTCATCACCTACTTTATCGTTATTTATGGTGTTGATTAATTCAACTAATAGCATTGCGTTACGTTCCATGAAATCTGCACCTCCATTAACGAGTTGGCTTCCTGCTGGGTAATCAGTCTCATCAATTATCATATCGCCATTGTTATCCGTGACATCATCAATGTTGAGCAAAGAATTGTCATCCAATCGTAAATACTGCGGAAAGTTGAGAATAATAACATCAAAGCCCAATGCCCTAAGTTCGTCAACTAAATTACTATTGCCGTTAGAGCCAATAAAGTCCAACAGACCATAGATACCATTGATATCTCTCACATCTCCAGGGTCAAAACCATCTACGAGAATTATCGGTTGGTCGAGAATGCCATCAGTGGTGTCTAAGAAAATTTCATATTCACCCAAACCAGGGAAATCTATGGCGTCAGAATACGCAGATAAATCTGCGGTAATTGAAGATTGAAATTCGATAGTTTGCCCAAAAATTAAACAAGGCAGCATAAAAACGAAGAGGATGTAATTTTTTATCATGACCATGAAATTAAATGCGATACCAAGGTATGAAAAGCTCGATTAAGATTCTAGCTTTTAATTAAATAGTAAAGCCTTGAATTTTTTAAACCCAAGGCTTTTCATTTTGTGGTATCTATTAATGTGAAATCCACATCTTAGAAATGGATTTTCAAAGGCATAGACTCCTATTCACCCAAAAACGGATAGCGATAATCGGTTGGAGTTACGAATGTCTCTTTTATCATACGAGGGGAAACCCACCTTAAAAGATTTAACGCACTACCTGCCTTATCGTTAGTTCCCGATGCCCTAGCCCCACCAAAAGGTTGCTGCCCAACAACAGCTCCAGTAGGTTTATCATTTATATAGAAGTTACCAGCACAATTTTGAAGCGCTTTAGTCGCTTCTTGGATGGCGTATCTGTCTTTGGCTAGTATTGCACCAGTTAGTGCATAATCGCTGGTTTGGTCAACTAATTTCAGCGTACTTGAATAATCACTTTCGTCGTAAACGTAAATTGTGATAACCGGGCCAAAGAGCTCCGTGACCATGGTTTCGTATTTTGGATTGGTGGTGACAATCACCGTGGGCTCAACAAAATATCCCTTGCTCTTGTCGTAATTTCCACCAACGATGATTTCCGCATCAGCGTCTTTTTTTGCAGCATCAATGTATTTGGCTAATTTATCAAACGAACCTTCGTGTATCACAGCAGTTATGAAATTATTTAAATCTGCTGGGGAACCCATTTTAAAGGATTTTACATCCTCAATGACCTGTTTTTTGATTTGTTCCCAAATATTCGAAGGAATATAAGCCCTTGATGCCGCACTGCACTTTTGGCCTTGGAATTCAAAGGCACCTCTAGAAATTGCCGTCGCCACTTGCTTTGGATTTGCCGATTTATGGGCAACTATAAAATCCTTACCGCCGGTTTCACCAACGATTCTAGGGTAAGTTTTATAGTTATGTATATTATTACCTATTTTTTTCCAAAGCTCCTTAAAAATATAAGTGGAACCTGTGAAATGTAATCCAGAAAAATCAGGACTTGCTAAAACGGTTTCAGTTATCATTTCCGGGTCACCAAAAACAACATTAATAACACCGGCAGGCACTCCAGCTTCTTCAAAAACATCCATTATGACCTTAGCGGAATAGATTTGGCTGTCACTAGGTTTCCAAACAACTACATTTCCCATTAATGCCATACAAGACGGAAGATTTCCGGCAATTGCAGTAAAGTTGAACGGTGTTACTGCATAGGTAAAACCTTCTAGTGGTCGATACTCCAATCTATTCCATGCGTCAGATGTGCTTTCGGGTTGATCGTGGTAAATATCTGTCATGTACTGAACGTTGAAACGTAAAAAGTCAATCAGTTCACAGGCAGAATCAATTTCGGCTTGGTGTACGGTTTTAGATTGGGCAATCATGGTGGCAGCATTGATTTTTGCACGATAAGGTCCGGCAATAAGTTCTGCGGCTTTTAAAAAGATTCCCGCGCGTTGTTCCCATGGTAATTCTGCCCATTCTGTTCTAGCATCGAGGGCCGTCTGAATAGCTGATTCTATATTTGATTTATCGGCTAAGTGATAAGAGCCAACAATATGCTGGTGGTCATGTGGTGCAGACAGTGTTTTGGTATTTCCGGCACTAACGTTTTCACCGTTAATATACATTGGAATATCAATATTGGCATTAAACATTTCGTTGTAAGCCTCTAAAACCGCTTCTCTTTCTGGACTTCCAGGTGCGTAGGTTTTAACAGGTTCATTTATAGCAATTGGCGTGTTGAAAAATCCTTTTCCCATATTTAAATGTAAGTTTGAGGTCAGAAGCTTGACCTATGTGTTTAAATAAATTATCGGCAAATTTACAATTTTATAAAGGCTTACCCTGTGCTCCCTTATTAAAATCCCGTTAAAGCCGAAAGAAATATAAATTGAACTTCATGTTTAAAAATGACTGACGCCTTTATTTTATCATTAGCCTATCCAGAAACGGTTGTTTCACACGCTAGCGAACGTTATGCCAGATTGGTGCATTATTTTGGTATAGGTAATAGAACACATATTAGAGCTGGTCATGCCGCTTTTGCCCTTATCAAAAAAGACACAGGACGTATTGAGTATTTTGATTTTGGGCGTTATACGGCGCCAATGGGATTTGGACGTGTTAGGGGGCAAGAGACCGATTTTGAACTTAGGCTTTCCATTTCTGCGGAAGTAGAAAATGATAACATAGAAAATTTAAATGAACTAATGGTTTTCTTTGCTACTAATCCCCAACTTACCCATGGGGAGGGAACACTTTATGCCTCGGTTTGCCATGCGATTAATTATGATTTAGCTAAAAAGTACATCAGTAAATTGCAAAACGAGGGGTTGATAAAATATGGAGCTTTCAAAGAGGATGCGACCAACTGTTCTAGGTTTGTCACCGATACGCTTATCGAATCAACGCTTAATAGTCAAGTTAAAAACAAACTAATAGCTTCCAAAAAGTTTACACCAAGTACCCTTGGAAGTGTGGTTCTTTCAAGTACAGATGGCTCAATTTATAAGGTTTCAGAAAGGGGTGAAATCTCAGAATTTAAATCTACAGTAAGAGCCGTAAATAGGGCAATGTTTTGGGATAAGTTGAAAAATTACTCACCCAATCCAGAGGGTAAAACAGTACCTAAGGAAAATTCAATAAGGGACAAAAACGCCCAATGGTTATCTGGAATCGGGGCTGGGGCTTGGTTTGAATTATATGATTTAGGACGCTCAAAACTATTTAGATTTAGACGGGTTTCTGCAGAGGGAAGTATTGATTGCGATGGCATTTATAAAACCAGGAACCGAGAGTTCAATTATAGTAAACCCTATAAGTTTGTTCACTATTCAAACTGTAGATTTTTTCATGTAAAACAAAACGGATTTGTTTATAAATTTGAGTTACATGAGGAAAATCCAATACCATAACATGATGGACACTTTTATGGACTCAGTAATCTTAAGCGGTGTTTTTTCTAATTAATTGCGAATGGTGCGCTTAATTTGAATACGGGGATTATCACCTGAAAATCAGAGGAAGTTGTAAAATTGGTCATATTGTAATGCCCGTGCATAGCGCCAAAAGGAGAAGTTAATAAACATCCGGAATTGTAGGTGTGGTATTCTCCAGGTAAAATGATAGGTTGTTTCCCAATCACACCTTCGCCTTCAACAGTTTTAGTGTTATTTAAAGCATCCTGAATTGTCCAGTATCTTGAATTCAATTGAACGGAATCCCTGCTTTGGTTTTCAATCGTAATCTTATAACCAAAAGCAAAATGCACCTTATAATTTTTGTAAAAGGTGCCTTCAAATTCTGTTTCTACCGAAATTTTTATTCCTGATGTAACCTGTTGAATCATAAACTTAATTAGCTTCTGCAAAAATAATTAATTTTTCAGTCATCTTAATTTAATGCCGATATAAGTATCTTAAACTCGGTAACTTTCTCTAATATATTTCTAGATGTTTAGGTTTTGGGAAATCAAGCGCCTTTTAACCTCAAAAACAATTAAGCAATAGTATACTCCGCGATGAAAGTCTCAATGGTATTGAAGAATTCAATAATATCCTTTTCCTCCAAACTACTGTTTATGGTTACCATTCTAACAAATTCCTGTTCCCTGAATTTTCCAAATCCTACCATAAGTTTCGCATGCCTGTAAAGTGCCGTACAAAGTTCATTGGCCGGTATGTCTTTATAATTAAAACATATGGATATGCTGTCCTCAAAACTATATAGCTCGTAGTCGGGATGATTGTTAATATAATTTCTTGCAACTTCTGCAAGAAAAAATTGATGATCAACCAATTTCTCTAGACCTTTTGAGCCAATTGATTTCCAAAGCGTCCAAAGTTTTAGGGCATCATTTCTTCTACCGCATTGTAATGATGTTTTTCCTAAATTGAAGTCGTCGTTGGCAGTTTGGTAAAGATAATCTGCATCATTGGAAAAGGATTCATAAAGATATTTTTTATCCTTTACTACAATAATGGAACAACTTAGGGGTGTTCCCAGCATTTTATGGGCATTAACACTAAATGAATCTGTAAGTTCAATACCTTTTACTAGTCGTTCGTACTTATCGCTAAAAATTACTGCGCCACAATAGGCGCCATCTAAGTGTAGCCATAAGTCATATTTTTGACAGACCTTGGCCATAGCTTCAACATCGTCAAATGCACCGAGTACCGTAGTACCGGCCGTGGCATTCACAAAAAAGGGCAAATGTCCTTTTTCTAAATCTGTTTTGATTTGCATCTCAAGATCAGACGCGAGCATTTCGCCTTTGTCATTGTTCTTAACACTTCTTACTTGATTTCTTCCTACTCCAATGAACGAGGCATTTTTTGCTATCGAATAATGCGAGGTTTCAGAGGTATATAAAATCATTTTTTTTGTGACGCCATCAATTTTTGAATCTCGGTCGTATTTGTCCCTTGCCATCAAGACCGCCATATAATTACTCATCGAGCCGCCAGGGGCAAAGGTTCCATCTGCCGTCTTTGGATAGCCTATGATATCACAAATCTTCTCAAGTATTATTTTTTCAACACCTACCTGTGGGCCAGCTACCTTATAAGTATACATGCTGTTGTTGAGCATTACTGCTAACAAATCGCCCAATGTGGCCCTGCTCATTCGCCCCCCAAATAATTGGTTGAAGAAAGAACGTGATGCTGTTTTAGGGGTGTTTTTGATTATATCTTTGAGTGTAGAAACGAAATCGTCATCAATTATGGCGTTTTCTGGGAGACTTAAATCTATGGTTTGATAGAGTTTTTCAGCATCAATAGGAGTTGCTACAGGTGAATATTTTTCTTCCTTTAATAATAATTCTGAAAGTTCCTGAAATAACTCTAAGTCTTTCTGCATATCAATAAATCTAATTAGTTTTGGATTTTACAAATTTATTCCTAATTTTTTCCCTATTGAAATAACTTTATCAATATCTATGGAAACCTTAATGTCATCAACAGGTAAACTGGAAAATTTTATAGTTCAATTGTCGCAGGTTGAGCGTAAGAATTACATCGATGTTTTTGCAAACTTTGATTTTACTTCCGTTGATTTGAGCAACCTTGAAACTTGGTCTCACGGTGAATATACCCGTAACTGTATCTTCAAAAATGAAGACTTCGAATTATTGTTGATTTGTTGGGATGAAAATCAGGAAACCTCAGTTCATAATCACAATGGCGAGGACTGCTGGGTACATTTACTTGACGGCGAAATAGAGGAAATATTCTATAATTTTGATGAAAACTCAAATTTGAAAAAGCTTAGCTCAAAAATAGTATCAAAAAACGCTACATCCTTCATAAATGATAAAATAGCCTTACACAAATTGAGGAACAACCACCCAGGGCGAACTAAAAGCCTCCATCTATATGCGAAGCCCATCGATAAATGTAGAAGTTTTTGTGAGGAAAGTGGGCGTTTTGAGGAGAAGGCGCTTACTTATAATAACCTAACCAATTTTGATTGATTTCGTTTAAAATTTATTGATCAACGCGAATTCTCATTTTCTTTTACCACGCGATTGATTGTCAACCTATTTAGTTAGAGATATTGACGGAAGTCGCTTGCCCATAACCAATCAAGCTGTCAAATCTGGCTCCTAAATCACGATAATAAACCAAAACTTTGTAATCATTTTCTGTTTGCCAGTAATCGCCACTAATTTTGCCTTCGTCCAAATAACCATCAGGGTCAACTACAACGTATTTGTAGTTATAGAATCCTTGTTTTAGTTTAAATGAGGTTTGGTAAAGACCTCTTTCGGCATTAAAAAACAATTCATTTTCAGGCGATAAAGCATAATTGTTATAATTACCATAGACAAAAATGCGGCTACCGTCGGTCATTTCAGGGTAATCAAGTTTAAAGTGCACCATGGTATAATCGGCCTCGATGTCAACGTCCTGAACATCTATTGCTGTAATTTGGAAATTTCCGTTGATATCAGGATTGAACGTGTAGGGTTGTCCTTTTCTGGGTGCATCCACGAAAAGATAGGATTGGTAGATGTCCAATAAATCGGTAAACTGAACGGCTACATTCGCCCCTCTAACCTCCTTTGTTTCAAAAAACCGAAATTCATTGCTTCCCCAAAACGCAGTTTTATCCACATAGCGATAAATGAGTTCCTTACCTATAGTATATTGTGGTTTTACGTTTGTGATTGCCGTGTAAAGATTATTGTTTTGTATGATTAAGACCTTTACGGTTTCGTTTGGATTATTGAGTACTTGACCGCCAGAATTTATAACTAAATCTACGGTCTGCTTCTCATCAATAAACTTAACGTCGCGTTTCCGCTTAATTGAAACTCCAACTCCTAACTGGGGTTTGTAGATCATGAATTTTCTTGAAAAAACCAACTCATCATTTTCATCATAAATAGACATTAAGTAGTTTCCTGTTTTGGTCAGAGCCCGTGTTTGGCGATTAGGAATGGTTAATTTATAATGCGAATACAATTGAAATGCGTTCAACGAATTCTCGTAGTCAACAATCCTAAAATTATCAAACCCATTCATGTATTCCAGTTTTACTAATTGGGATTTAGTCCAATCGTAATCATAATGTTCGATTTTATAGTAAAAATCGGGTTCATCGTTTACCAGGGCATCAAATTCTAAGTCAAATGCCTCGCCGAGTCTAAGTATGGGTAGTTGTCCTTGAGGATTACTTGCACTTTTAAATGTGATGGTTTTAATATATTCTGGAGGATTGGTTTCTTCTACTTGAGAAAAGCCAGCAATAAAAAGACTGAGGGCAACTAAGGTAAAACAATGAAACTTTGACATATATAAGAGTTTGTAAGGTAAAGATAGACAAATTCCGTGCCTTAAAAATTTATTGACTCAAAGAAGGGATTTCAACCTTGAGCATTGATGTGTATTAAGTTTGTTATTTCATTTAATTTCTTTTGGATTTCCAATGGATTTTGCATCTATTTAGAATGGTTAAAAATAGTAAACTTAGATTTTGGCATTATAATTTTACTCATTTTATTCGTAAATTTGCACGGATTTTTAGCCAATTAATTTCAATTAAACTTTATGTCACAAGACATTAAAATCAAAAAGGGACTTACTATAAATTTGGTAGGTGAGGCAGACAAGAAAATAGAACAAGCGATTGTAAGTAATTACTGTACAATTCGTCCGGAAGATTTTCATAGTATTACTCCAAAATTAGTTGCCCGAGTTGACACCGAAGTAAAGGCTGGTGATGTTTTATTCTTTGATAAGGATAATGAAGCCATTAAATATGTTTCTCCGGTTTCTGGTAAGGTGGTTGAAATAGAGAGAGGCGCGAGACGTCGCATAGAAGCGATAAAGATTCAAGCAGATAAAGAGCAGAAGTATGTGGATTTCGGGAAGTTTGATATATCCTCCGATGCAGAAAAAATCAAATCACATCTAATGACCTCTGGATGTTGGCCGTTTATCATGCAAAGGCCTTACCATGTCGTTGCAAATCCAGAAAGTGCTCCAAAGGCAATATTTATATCAGGGTATGACACATCGCCTTTAGCCGCAGATTTAGATTTCGTACTTAGCGGTAAGGAAGCCGAACTTCAGGCTGCAGTATCAGCTCTAGCAAAATTAACATCAGGGCATGTACATGTTGGTGTTAAGGGAAGTGATTCTCCCTTGTCTGGATTAAAAGATGCGACAATTCACAAGGTCTCAGGGCCACACCCTGCCGGAAATGTTGGTACACATATCAACAAAATCAATCCCATCAACAAAGGTGAGGTCGTTTGGACGGTTAGTGCAGCAGATTTGGTCATAATTGGTGAGTTATTATTGACCGGTAAATTCAATGCAGAGCGTATTGTTGCTCTTGTAGGTTCATCGGTTCAAAACCCAAGATATTTTAAAACCAAAATTGGTAGTGAGGTTGCCACCATGATTTACGATAATGGTGTAGAAAAAGATGGTAATGATAGAATTATCAGCGGAAATGTGCTCAGTGGAAAACAAGTGAAGCCAGATGGTAGTTTGGGATATTATGATAATCTTATAACGGTTATACCTGAAGGTGATGATTATGAATTCTTCGGGTGGAACAAACCGGTTTTTGATAAAATATCCCCTTCAAGGGCTTTGACCTTTTCATGGTTGAATCCAAAAAAGAAGTACGACCTTGATACGAATACTAATGGAGAGCACAGGGCTTTTGTTGTGACTGGCAGCTACGAGGAGGTTTTCCCACTAGATATATATCCACTCCAGATCTTAAAGGCATGCATGTACGAAGATTTGGACGAAATGGAAGCGCTTGGAATGTATGAAGTTGCTCCAGAGGATTTTGCTTTGACTGAATTTATATGTGTTTCAAAACAACCACATCAACAAATTATTAGAAAAGGCTTAGACTTAATGCTAAAGGAAATAGGATAAGGGCCACAGTTTTTTTGAATTTGAATAATTGAAAATTGAAAGAGAAATAAAATGAGCTTGAAAAGTAAATTACACGAGATTAAAAAGAAGTATGAGGGCAAAAAAATGGCGCCAGCCTTTAATGCTTTGCATACGTTTTTATATACTCCAAATGAAACTACCCATAATGGGACTCATGTTAAGGCGGCGGATGATTTAAAGCGAACCATGAACACGGTAATCATTGC
>JBCCOJ010000112.1:0-10197 GCA_039025415.1 Bacteroidota bacterium
AAAAAGATAACTAATGATTACCGTATTTAAATATAATCTAAATGTCATGTTGAGTGCATCGTCTTCGCTCAGCACAGGCTCAGTTGAGACCTTTATAAAACCTCTCGTAAGCACTCAAATGGACAGAATATATGATTAAGTTATTCAGACGAATTAGATATAATCTTATGGGAAATGATAAAACAGGAAGCACTGCCTCGCCGTCAGGCAGGTATTTTAAATACGCCATCGGAGAAATAGTACTTGTGGTTACTGGAATTCTAATTGCGCTTCAAATTAACAATTGGAATGACCAACGCAAACTCAAGCAACAAGAGCTAACTTATTATTGTAAAATCAGTGAAGACCTAAAAACAGATATTGAGAATATTAATCGCACTTTAGTATCCCTAAAAGAACGAAAAAATAGTGCCAAGCGTCTGCTAATTAATTTATTGAAGATACAACATGACAAGGCTGTTCTATTCGAAGATTACCTAGGTGCGGTTAGATCCTACGACTATATTCCGACAAAAGCTGCGATTATAGACATCACCTCTTCTGGGAAATTAGAAAACCTTAAGAATAGAGAGTTAAAAAATGAAATTCTCAATCATTATTCAGACTTGGATTTTGCACTCAAAGTCATTGAAGAAAACGACAAGCAGATATTTGAGAAAATATTCAGCTATGACAGCTTTACGGATTTTGGAATACAAGAGTTTCCGTTATACAAAGATGAATATGGACCAAAACTAAGCGCTTTGTTAAACAGTACTGAATGGCAACAAGATGCTGATAGCAGGCTTTTCAAGCATGTTCAAGACCATATGAACATGTCTATAATTATTTGTACAAGAGAACAGCAATTGCTCACCGATATTAAAGCATCTTCAGAGGAGTTGTTTAACAAGTTGTCAAATTATTGTCAATAACATGGTTAAATACTACAGATAATTAGCGTTTAACTTCATTTAAAAGAAAACTGTAAGCGTCTAGAGATTCTAAAATAATTAATATGAACGAACCACTACAGTCATATGCTTTAATAGCTGAAATTATATCGGGAATAGCTATTATCATATCATTGATTTTTGTTGGTATACAAATTAAAAGAAATACCAAGGCAACCCAAGCCTCAACCTTTCAAGCCATTGCCGATTTGGATATCAACCTACTACTCAATTTTGGTAATTCAACAAAATTAGCACGGCTAATCTCAACCTTTAGGGAAAACCCTGACTCCTTAACGGAGGAAGAACAAAATCACGGGTTTTATCTATTTGGCGCAGAGGTACGACACGTTGAAAACTTGTTCTTGCAATATGAAAATGGAATGCTGAGTGAAAAACATTGGCAGTCAAGAAAAGCATTGGTGGATGGTATGGTACTTTCAGGCGGTTTTGGAGCATTGTTAAAACATCCTTTTAGAAAGTACTTTGATGGTTCATTCATCGAGTACGGAATTAATCAGAGAAAAAAAATCGGAATTGAGGAATGATAAAACTTTTCAGCAATATAAGAAAACGACTAATTTCAGAGAGAAAAACTGGAAAATATCTGAAATACGCCATTGGCGAAATTGTTCTTGTCGTCATTGGAATTTTGATAGCGTTACAAATTGACAATTGGAACGACCAACGCAAACTCAAACTGCAAGAAAAAACCTATTACTGCAAGATTGCCGAAGATTTAGAGGCAGATATCAAAAATACCGATAGTTCATTAGTCTCTATTGATAAACGATTGGAAACCACAGAACGATTTTTGAAAAATCTATTAAAAATCCAAAACGACAAAGCGGTTATTATGAAACACTTTATACCAACAATTAGGTACTACAAATTCATACCAACCAAAGCGGCTGTTGTCGACATAACGTCATCGGGAAAACTGGAAACTCTTAAAAATCAAAACCTAAAAAAAAGAATTTTAAGACATTACACGGCACAAGATAACGCCATGCAAATCATTGATATAAATTATAATGCTTTGACTAAACTACTTTTTAATGTTGAAAGATTTACTGATTTTGGGTTTCAAGAAGTGCCAGAGTATCAAAACGTATTTGATATAGAATTACAAAAATTATTAACCAGTAAACAATGGCAACAAAATCCAAATGACGAACTATTTATAAAAATCAAGGATGCAATGGTTTTGAGTATGATTCACGGAGAACGCGAAAAAGAACTTCTCAATGGCATTAAAGCCGATGCAAAAGAATTAAATGATTTATTGATTGAAAACTGCAATTGAGATGATAAAATTCTTTAGAAAACTAAGACATTATCGAAACAGGGCGGAACGTCAAAAAAAGGTTTTGTAAACCTTTTAAGTGAACGCGCCAGATTGCCGCGTTGGCAAGAGCAAAATCAAATGTCCAATGGACTCCCGATAGCTATCGGGATGGTGAAGATAGCCGCTTGCGGAAAGCAAAAAATTAAAAAATATGATTAAACTTTTTAAAAATATTAGAAGAAAGCTTCTTACTGAAAACCGCTTCAATAAACCTGCCTCGCCGGCAGGCAGGTACCTACTCTACGCCATTGGCGAAATCATCTTAGTGATGATTGGCATTCTATTGGCACTTCAGGTAAATAATTGGAATACCAAGCGATTATTAAAATCCAAAGAGCAGGTCTATTTACAACAAATTAGAATAAGCTTAAATAACGATTTAGAAAGCATAAAAGAAGTAAAAGTATTTAATGCTTTAAAAGCTTCTAAAATAGACTCAACCTTTATGGTGTTAGAAAATGCTAACCCTGAAACATATGTACCTGCAATTATTAATTATGCGAATGAATTGAATGAATTTGCCTTTTTTGAGCCTAACAGGATTGCTTTTGAAAATTTGATAGCTTCAGAAAATATAGACCTTATTACCAATGTGGAGTTAAGAAACAATCTTTCACAATATTATCAAAAAAACTTTGCGAATAGTACCCAAGAACGTGTTAAGGAAAAAACACGACAATATGTAGACGATATCTCACCTAAACTAGGCAATAGACAACTTGTAAAACAATTTACGCAACAAGATTCGCATTTACCCGATATTTCAGAGGTTAACATACATAGTGACAAACAAGTTTATTCTAACCTGTTTATTATGGCTTTAAGTATGGATGGTCAAAATGAACTTTTAGATACTACAGCTGAAGATATTAAACAATTGATGGATTTAATTGATGCTAATTTAAAACCTTAGGTATGATTAATTTTTTCAGACTTATAAGACAGCGACTACTTTCCGAAGGGAAAACTGGACGCTATTTTAAATACGCCATTGGCGAAATCATTCTCGTGGTTATAGGAATCTTAATCGCACTTCAAATCAACAATTGGAACGAAGATAGAAAGACCAACGACGTGAAGAACAATTACCTTAAACAGGTGGCCATAGATTTAGAAGCAGATAAAGCTTTTTACACTACTGTTATCAACAGGTTAGAGAAAAAACTGGTGAAATATGAAGGCTATAAATCGTTATACGACACCCCAGATTTAGAGATGTTGGATATTATGTACTATGTAAAAGACAATTTTGCTAATTATACGCTTCAAGTAGAAATTAATACGAGTACCATTAAAACGATGGTAAACACAGGCACGATTAACCTAATTGAAAATCCACTACGTGATAATCTAACTAAATACGTTGGCAGACAGATAAGAAGCGTTAATATTTTTGAGGGCAATGCGAATAACTATCAGTTATTAGGTGTGCAATTAATGAGTAAAGGATACTATCCTCAGATGTTAGAAAGATTAGCTAAACAGCCCAAACTCGCAAAAGACTTAGGTATTGATGATAATCTTCCAAAAGCCCTGCTCGAAATTGATGCCTATTTAGATTTAGTTGAATTTAATGAAGTCAATGTCATCAAAGCCTTTAAGGAGTTAAAAGCAGTTGCAGATGAGTTAATTGTACAAATAAACAATGAAATGGAATAGCGAAAGCCTACTAATCCAAGCTTATAATAATTGACACGTTAACAATGATAAAACTCTTTCGAAAAATACGATATAACCTTATGGAAAAAGGCAAAACGAGTAAATATTTAAAATACGCCATTGGCGAAATAGCATTAGTAGTTATTGGAATTTTAATCGCCCTTCAAATCAATAATTGGAATTCTGAAAGAATTAATAGAAATGCAGAGATTAAATACCTAAAAGGAATAAGCTCTAATCTTTCCAATGACTTACTTGAACTTGAAGGACATTTTAAAACAGATACCATAAAATTTGACGCATATACCTATTTGATTAGAGCATTCAATGCTGATACTGTTAATTCAAATGATTCGCTTACCATTTCAAGCTATTATAAAATTTTCAATCCAAATTGGTTCGAAGGGCAAAACGTAGTTTTTGATGATTTAAAATCTTCTGGAAGAATAAATTTTATATCATCAGAAAGTATGAAAGATAATGTTCAAACCTATTACCGATTTTTTGAAGAAACAATAAAGAGAGAAGAAGTGGCTAATAATGTAATCATTGATTTAACATTAAAAAATATGAAGTACTTCCCAGTGGCTTCATTTATAGAACCAACATTTGAAGAACGGTGGAATGGAAAAACAGGCTCACCAAACTTGGAGTTTACACAAGAGTTAGACTTTAAATTATATAAATCTAATATCATCGATAATTATAGTGCTATGAAAGCGATGCAAAATTCTAATCATAAAGCGCGATTAGAATTGTATCATAAAGGAATGAAATTAAAACAGGAAATAGAAGATAAAATAAAATCAGAAAAAAAATAACGATAGCCTGCCTACCGCAGGCAGGCACAAAACTAACCAATGATAAAACTGTTTAAAAATATTAGAAGAAAGTTACTCACTGAAAACCGTTTCAATAAATATTTACTGTATGCCATTGGCGAAATTGTATTAGTAGTCATAGGAATTTTAATCGCACTACAAATCAATACTTGGAGTGAGAATAGGAAGATAAAAACTGAGGAAAAAAAACTTATTACTGGTTTAATACAAAATATTGAAGACGACATTAAAAGTTTAAACGCAATAGTAAAAAGTGATAGTATTTTTATGGATGCCAATAGAATAGTTCTAAGCGCATTTAAGAATGATTCGATACGACAAAACAAACCCTTGCTAAAGCAAAAAATTATTGAAGCCTCACAAACGAGCAAGTTCATACCCAGTCAAATCACGTTTAATCAAATGCAATTTTCAGGTAAGCTGACGTATATCTTAAACGATTCCATTAAAACTAACATACAATCTTACTATGATAATGTTTCAAACGTACTCGACTATCAGGAAACTAACCTTAATTTAATATATAGTACGGGCGTTGAACTTATTCCTTTTATAGATGTTAATTCAGTACTACAAAACAGTTTACCAGATTTTGCAAAAATGGAAGTAGACGCCTTTGATCATTCGTTTTTTTATGAATCTATAGACTCTGAAAGGGTAAAAGAGTTTGCCGATAAATCAACTCTAAGACAAGCTTTGATGGTACCATTGGACAGAGCGCAAATTGAATTACTTCAAGAAGGAGCAGCATTAAGGGAACGTTTGGTTCAGTATATAGATGAAAAATAATTTAAGTATAACCAACCAATAAGATTCCTGCTTTTGCGGGAAATGGGATATGATAAAACTCTTTAGAAAATCAGATAAAAAACACGAAAACCTTGCCCCAACCCTAAAGGGTGGCTTTTCTAAATTAGGACTATTAAGTGTGGACATCCCTTTAGGGATTGAGGGCGAGCGCAAAGGCAAAAACATTTAACTAATGATAAAACTCTTTCGCAAAATAAGATACAACCTTATGGAAAAAGGGAAAACGAGTAAATATTTAAAATACGCCATTGGTGAAATTGTATTAGTTATGATTGGTATATTATTGGCATTGCAAGTCAATAACTGGAACACCGAACGTCTAAACAAACAAACCGAGCACGACTATTATTGCCAACTCGTTGTAGATTTTGAATCGGATAAGGCTGAACTCCTAGAACGACTTAAAGCCGCTGACCAGCGCAAGCAATCAGCCAAACAGTTACTTTTAGATTTAGATGCCCAAACGAAAACAAAAGAAGAATTGTTAACGAGCTTCTTTTTTGTGCAGCGGTCAGATGCGTTTATTCCTAGTAAAGCTACCATAACCGATTTAACCTCTAGTGGGAAATTATCTTTAATAAGAGATAAAACCCTTAGAACACAATTATTATCGTTTTATGAATACCAGGATATTAAGACGAATATTGCTCAAGGTAACCATAAAATAAATGTTGATAATATTATGAACTGGAATAGTATTACAGAGTTTGGCTGGCAAGAAGCTGCAGGTATGCAAATAAATGAAGCCATTAAGCAAACACTACCAAATATAGATTGGCATCTAGATAATAAGCATCCCTATTATTTGCGATTTCAAGAAACACTAATTGTTGCAATTGGCCTGAGCGGTAGGGAATTGCAATTATATAACCTCATTTTGGCTGAAATGGAACCGCTTCTAAAACGATTGAACGAAGCTTGTCAGAATAAATCAAACTAACCAATGATTAAATTCATTAGACATATACGCCGCTCACTAATCCAAGAAAATAAGATGGGCGCGTCCACCGAAGCTTCAGCGAAGGTGGGAAGCTATTTTAAATACGCTATTGGTGAGATACTTCTTGTGGTCATTGGCATTCTTATAGCATTGCAGATTAACAATTGGAATGCACAATCTAAAACAAAAGGTTCGGCTGAGACTCAACTAAGCCAATTGTACCAGTATGTGTCTGACGACCTCATTTTGTTGGGCACGCTCAATAATAATACTTTGACCAATTTAGGATCGTGTGAAAGGCTATCAGAACAATTTCAACTCATAAAACCCTTTGATTCCTTAACCACAAGTCACATTATAGACAATTTATTTGAACGAAATTTTTATACCAATACAACAGCTTTCGACAAGCTAAATCAAAGTGGGGAATTTTCAATTTTACCCAAAGCCTTACAAAGTGACATTGCCTCTTATTATTACCTATTAAATCGCGTCAAGGAACGCGAAGAAATTTCCAACACTTTTATTAAAAAAGACTTAGAGCCCTATTATTTTGATAGTTACAGCATGTATCACCGAAAAGGCAGTAATAAGCATCCCATTGTTAGCGAATATTATAAGAATGATAGACGAAAACCGATTCCACTCGACATAGAAAAAATTAAAAATGACAATAAGATGTCCACGCTAATTTTCGCGAGGTATTACCAATTAAAGAACCAACAATTACTGTACAAGGAAGCCATTGAAAAGGCCCAACTTATAAAAAACCTAATCGAAGACTATCTAAACTTTACTAATGTTTAAAATCTTTCGTCAAATACGCTACAAACTTATGAGTGAAAAACTTCCTGTGACCAAGACAGGTAAAACCTCTCGTTATTTAAAATACGCCATGGGCGAAATCATCCTTGTGGTTATAGGAATCCTGATTGCACTTCAAATCAATAATTGGAATGAAGACCGGAAAAATAAAATTACAGAAGCCAATTATTATTGTAGAATTTTAGATGACTTTTTGCTTAATGAGAAGCTCGTGAATGAAAATTACGAATTGATAAGCAACAAAATAAAACTCACAAAAAGGTTGATACTAGATTTAAACACTATACCAAACAACAGAAGTGACATACTCAATAAATTTGTAATTGCCTTAAGACAAGACGTCTTTGTGCCCAGCACCATCACTTTTGAAGATTTAACATCCTCGGGGCAACTAAAACTGCTCAGAGATATTCCATTAAAAAACAGACTTATTAAGCACAATACCTTTTTAAACAACGCTGTCAATCTTCTGGAAGAAAACAGGAATGAGATAATTAAGAGATATTTTGATTTTGACCTAACAACAGAATTAGGATACCAAGATGTTGACTACATGAGACAAGAACTTGGTCATGAACTTATTTCTTTCTTACCTAAAATTAATTGGACCAACGACCCCACGAACCCCTATTTTGTAAAATTTCAGGACAATCTTGTGTTTTTTCTTGGTATGCAAATGAGACAGAGACAATACTATTTGAATTTAAAGCAAGAACTGCAAGAACCCATCAAATTATTAAAAGCTAAAAACTGCGAATAGCAAAAGCGTGCCTTCCCTAGACAATCTCATTTATGGCTGAATTTACTTATCAAAACAAACATAAAAAACACGATAAACAAGGGGTATGATTAATTGCTTGCGAGTCTTACCAACGTATAGTTTTAAAAGATATGAAAGCAACATTTTATGAAAAATAATTGCACGATTTTAATAACATTTTTAACACTATCAATAATGATTAATGGATGTAAATCTGAAAACTCCGAATTGGATAAAATGCTCGATTTCGGACAAAAATATACCGATGCTTGGAACAGTAAAGTGCCTGAAAAAATGGCTTCATTTTACGCAGAAGATGGAACGCTAACTGTAAATGACGGAACACCAGCAGTTGGAAGAAAACAATTAGCGGAAACTGCCAAATCCTATATGGATGCATTTCCTGATTTGGAATTAACAATGGACAGTCTTACCGAGGAAAATGGGACGTATCGCTATTACTGGACTTTCAAAGGAACTAATTCTGGACCTAAAGGAACTGGGAACAAAGTGGATTTCAGTGGATTTGAAGAATGGACCATGAATGACCAAGGACTTGTCCAAAAATCTATTGGAACCTATGATGCGGAAAAATATGAAAAACAGTTGAATGGGAATTAAAAATAAAAGCCGTTGTGTTTCATTTTAAAAACTTAAAAGATTCCCGCTTTTGCGGTAAATAAGATATGATAAAACTGTTCAGATTATCGAAACACAATTTTGCTCAGGCAAAATCGAATGTCCAGTGGACATTCGGTGAAGATAGCCGCTTGCGGAACAATTAGAGCTATGATTAAACTTTTTAGGAAAATACGATATAATCTTATGAGTGAAAACAAAACTGGAAAGTACTTCAAATACGCCATCGGCGAAATCATACTGGTGGTCATTGGGATTCTTATTGCTCTTCAAATCAACAACTGGAATGAGCAACGCAAAGAGAATAGTAAAGAACAAGCAATTTTAAAAAGACTCGAAAAGGAATTTAAATCCAACAGAGAACAACTTCTAGATAAAATCGAGATCAGAAATGCTATCATTGAAAGCTCTAGGCGATTATTGGATTATTTTGATAATCCGGAAAATGCTACACGCGATAGTATTCTTGTTTGTTTAAGTACCATTCAACCACCAACCTTTGACCCAATTCAAAATGACTTAGTAAGTTCTGGAAACATCGAAATATTGAAAGATGAAACGTTAAAGCAACTATTGGTTAATTGGAGCACTGACGTGATTCAACTTCAAGAAGTAGAGCGAATATTTCTCAGATTTTGTGAGCAAAGATTCTACCCTTATCTCAATGACATAGATATACAGCGAGATATGATGTACACCTTTTGGAAAGGTACGCCTAAAAATTTATTAGAATCCAAACAAGTAAAAAATCTCATACCTGGAGAGTCAAAACTCGTTACAACAACAACTGATGAACTTTTGATGGACTCAAAATTAGAAGGGAAGATGGCTTGGGCCTTAACCCTAAATCTATTTAATAATCAAGAATCCCAAACACTATTGAAGAGAATAGACGGTATTCTTAAAGCCTTGGATGGCCAAATAAAGAAATAATGAATGTACACTAACCAAAAGATTCCCGCTGAATTTTATATTGAGCGGAGTCGAAATACGGGAAATGAAATATGATAAAACTGTTCAGAAACATAAGGAAACGACTGCTTTCCGAAGGAAAAATAGGTTCGCCGACCGAAGCTTCAGCGAAGGTGGGAACGTATTTTAAGTACGCTATTGGTGAAATCATCTTTGTAGTTATTGGAATTTTTATGGCAGAAACCCTTGCCCCGACCCTAAAGGGTGGGGTTTCTCAAAATGTGAAACAATGAAAAAAGACCCATTGAAAATATCAGGAATGCACGATGGTGCTACACCAAATGTTTTTAAAAATGCCGCACGCTTAAGGAGTAATATGACTGAACCTGAAATTAAATTATGGGATTACCTCAAAATTAAACCCAAAGGCTTCAAATTTAGAAGACAGCACCCAATTGCTGGATATGTACTGGACTTTTACTGCCACAAACTAAGGTTGTCCATAGAAATTGATGGTGGTTATCACTTAA
>JBCCOJ010000113.1:0-10130 GCA_039025415.1 Bacteroidota bacterium
AGTCTTTCTAATCAATCATTAATAATAAATAAAAACCCCGAGACAAGATGCTCGGGGTTTTTATTTTCACATATCCAACCACCGTTTAAAATTGCTGGTACGTTCGCGCGAAACGATTATTTGTTCTTCATGATTAGGATTAAGTTTCAACAGTAATCGACTATTAAAATAGGTATGGATTTCTTCTACTGAGTTTACTGACACCATAAACTTTCGATTGATTCTGAAAAATTGAATGGGGTTTAAAATCTCCTCCAACTGATCAATTGTATACTCAATAGGACTTTTATGTCCGTTTTCGGCCACTAAAAAAATGACACCATCTTCGGCCATGAAATAAGCAATATCCTCAACCTTTACCGTCTTAAACTGATTGCCCACTTTTACCATAAAACGCTTTTTGTATTGTTTATTGAATAAGGTTCTTATGGTATCAATATCTGTTGAGGGCTGTGAATTTACCGTCCTGGTTTCTGTGTATTTGTTTAATGCTTTTTCAAGTTCAGTCTTATCTATTGGTTTCAATAAATAATCCAAACCATTATACTTAAATCCCCTAATAGCATATTCATTATAAGCGGTGGTAAATATGATTGGCGGGTGTTTATCAAGTCGGTCTATGATGTCAAAGCCGTAGCCATCATTTAGCTGAATGTCCAAAAAAATCAGGTCGGGTAATTGATTATTCTGAAACCAATGATGTCCACTTTCCACTGAAGATAATTGGGCGAGAATCTCACACTGCGGCGCCAAATCCTCAATAAGATTTTTTAAACGTCTTGAGGCAATTTCCTCATCTTCAATTATTAGTGCTTTCATGTTACATTGCATTCATTACAGGTTCGACGTTCTGTAACTGGTTTTGTTCAATGAGCGGGATTTCAACCCTAAAATAATATTCAGTTTCATTAATAACCACTTGGTTTTCGGTATAAAACCGGTAACGCTTTTTTATATTGGGAAGCCCAAGTCCAGTAGATTCTTGACTGTCCGGCCGTTTCCTGAGATTGTTCTCTATAATCAAATAGCCATTTTCGTTGAAAATATTAATTGCAATAGGATGTTCCTTAGAATAAAAATTATGCTTTAGAGCGTTTTCAACAAGCATCTGGATAGATAATGTCGGGATGAACAATCTCTGCTTTGAAGAATCCACATCGATTGAAATTAAAATAGCTGACTGATGCCTTACTTTCATCATAAAAATAAATGAATCCAAAAACTGAAGTTCTTTTTCTAAGGCAATTAAGTCTTTTTCACGATTATCAAGAATATAGCGGTAACATGAAGCCAATCGTGATACAAAATCCGATGCCAGATCCCTATCCTCATACATTAAAGAGGTTAGCGTATTCAAACTATTAAATAGAAAATGTGGACTGATCTGGCTTTTTAAGGATTGATATCGCGAGGTCATCATCTCTTTTTTTAATTCTAACATTGAAACTTCCAGATTCTTCTTTTCCTTTACTACCCAATAAAATTGATTGAACAAAGAAAAAATCACCCCCAGTCCCAAAGCCCGAAGCATGTCAATCTTAAATAAAGTCCAAGGTGCATCTGTATTAATACCACAGGCGGTATCAAAGACAAAAATCCCTAAGTAGTAAATTACTGCGGCAGCGGTCAAAACCACTAATTGTGTTATCAAAAAAATCTTGATATTGAACACTAAGTCATTCTGGCTGGCATTACTATCCTTCCGTCGAATCAACCAATCATTAGTTTCCCACGTGACCATGAATAAGATGAATGCTGAAACGTAATAGAATATCGTTGTGTTGTTAATAAAGGCCTCATTAGGGTCTTTATCCACAAAGAGCTTAATGGCTAGAAATACGATATTGATTATCATTATTCGCAGACCCAATTTCTTTATGTAAGCCTTTTTTTGCATGTGGTAATTCATTCTGTAAGCCAAAATTAGGCTTTCAATGTCTTAAAGGTAAGGTCAAAATTTTCAATTGTCATAATAGCGACTGAACTGTAAGATTTTAATATGAATTGTAAATCACTTTTACATCACTGTATATCGCATTAAAACATAGAATTTGACGATTCAGTAAGAAATACCACACTTTAAAGGTATTCCCTTTTTCTAAAAACATCATCTTCTAAAATTTGTGGCATAAAACCAGAATAACATGAAAAATTTAATTGGATTATTAGTATTTGTGAACAGTATCACTTTTGCCCAGTCGGGTGTAATCAAAGGTCAAATTTTAGACAAGCAATCTGAAATTCCTTTGATGGGCGCCACTATTGAACTTTTAAACACCGAATCACCAGTAGGCACAACAAGTGATGAAAATGGGTATTACCTTTTACAAAACGTGCCTGTTGGTAGGCAACAAATTCGAATAAGTTACATTGGGTATGAAAGTATTACTATACCAAACATCGTAGTTACGGCAGGTAAGGATGCCATTGTAAATATTAGCCTGATTGAATCTTTTGACGAATTGAACACCATTGTCATCACCTCAAAAACCAATAAGGACCGAACGGTAAATAAATTAGCCACGGTTTCGGCGCGACAATTTAGCATGGAAGAGGTAAACCGATTTTCGGGTGGTAGAAGTGATGTAGGTCGATTGGCGGCAAACTTTGCTGGAGTTTCTGCACCAGACGACAGCCGTAATGATATTGTGGTTAGGGGAAACTCACCCACTGGTCTACTATGGCGCTTGGAGGGCATACCGATACCAAGCCCTAATCACTTTTCAACTGCAGGAACTACAGGCGGACCAGTTTCGGCGTTGAATCCAAACATGCTGAAAAACTCCGATTTTTTGACCTCTGCTTTTCCTGCGGAATATGGTAATGCCATTGGTGGTGTTTTTGATTTAGGTTTTAGAAAAGGAAACGTTGATAATTACGAGTACACCGCACAAGTAGGAGCATTTACAGGACTTGAAGCCATGGCTGAAGGACCGCTGGGCAATAAACAAGGTTCTTTTCTAGTTGCAGGTCGATACTCACTCGTCGGCCTATTGGGAGTTGGTGCAGGAGGTACATCTGCGGTGCCGAATTACAAAGATTTATCCTTTAACCTGGATTTTGGAAACGGCAAACTAGGCAATATCTCCTTATTCGGTATTCTTGGGGATTCAGATATTGATTTTCTCGGAGATGATATTGATGAAGACGATTTATTCTCAGCTGAAGATGAAAATTCTTTCGCAAGGTCAGACTTTGGTGTCGTGGGGCTTAAGCATCGACTTAATATTGGAAGTAAGAGCTATTTAAAATCCATCGTCTCAATATCTACCTCTTCAAACAGTTTTGAATCTGATAGATTCATAAATAAGGACACCCCAGAGGAGCGCATCATTAGATTTACCGAGGCAGAGGATACTGAACGTCGTTTAACCTTTTCAACCTTATTCAACACTAAAATAAATCGTAAAATCACGTTTAGAACAGGGTTGTTATATGAAAATTTCACCTTAGAATCTACGCTGCGCGACAGGGACAGGCAACCAGATAATGATAATGATGGGGACCCTGATTTGTTCACATTTAGGAATGTTGATGATTCTTTTGGGTTATTTCAGCCTTATGCCCAAGGTCAGTTTCGGGTAACAGAAAAATTAACCCTTAATGCTGGTTTACACGCCCAATATTCAGATTTGAATGAACAATTTGTACTTGAGCCTCGCGCCGCAATTAACTACAGATTGGCACCCAAGCACGCCGTTAGTCTTGGTTACGGTATTCATCACCAAAATGTGCCATTACCATTACTTTTTCTAAATGAGGATATAAATGGTCAATTATTTCAGACCAATCGAAACTTGGATTTTGTAAGAAGCACCCACTATGTTTTAGGCTACGATTACAATATCTCAAAAAGTTGGAGAGCTAAATTGGAAGTCTATCGCCAAGACATTGAGAATGCCGCAGTAGAAGATTTCCCTTCAAGCTATTCTTCACTAACCGAAGGTGCCGACTTTGGCTTTGATAACGACCGAGTCTCATTGGTTAGTGAGGGTGTTGGTTACAATCAGGGTATCGAACTGACCTTGGAGAAATTCTTTAGCGATGGCTACTATGGTTTATTGACCACCTCGATATTTGAAAGTAAATATGAAGGTAGCGACGGTATAGAAAGAAATACGCCTTTTAACAACGGTTACGTTTTTAATATTTTGGCGGGGAAGGAATTTCCAGTAGGAAAATCAAAACGAAACGCTCTATTTTTTGATACACGTGTGACCTTTGCTGGTGGGCGCTATTTTACGCCTGTGGACTTGGAAGCCTCCCAAGATGCAGGATTTGAAATACTTAGGGAAGACCTGGCCTTTAGTGAGCAATACGCGGACTATTTTAGATGGGATTTAAAGTTTGGGTTTCGATTAAATAGCAAAAATAAAAAGATTTCACAACAGTTATATGTTGATTTTCAGAACGTTACCAACAACGAAAATATCTTCGTTGAACGCTATAATCGTTTAACCAATCAGGTTGATGAAGTCAATCAAATCGGGTTTTTCCCTGATGTGGGTTATAGAATCCAGTTCTAAGTTTTTAGATTGATTAATAGCAAATACAACTGGATTTTGCACCCCCATAGCAATGTGGGGGTATTTTTATGATTTTTAGGTTGAAACACATATATCTTTCTGATGCCTAAATTCAAGATTACTACCATACTAAGCTTTTAAAATCAAAAACTAAATATTGGCTAATTTTGATTGAATTTGAGTCAATGTTAATTGAGCTTTTAAAGCAAATTACGATGTGAACTATAAAGAAGAAAAAATAAAAGTCCCGAGGTTCAATGAAGAATCTGGTTTCTACACCACGAAAAAACGCTCTAAAATCATGGGTAAGATTCGAGGTAAGAACACCAAACCAGAGCTTCAATTTAGACGCGCTTTATGGGCAAAGGGAGTTCGCTATCGAGTCGATAATAAAAGTTTACCGGGCCGTCCTGATGTTTCTATTAAGAAATACAAACTCACGATTTTTATTGACGGGGAATTTTGGCACGGCTACAATTGGGAAAAGCGCAAGGAAAAACTAAAAAGCAATCGTGCCTTTTGGATTCCTAAAATTGAGCGCAATATGCAACGCGACCGAGAGGTAAACGCACAACTTGAAAATATGGGTTTTACCGTGTTTCGGTTTTGGGAATCTGAGGTAAAAAAGAATCTCAACACCTGTATTAATGATGTTATGGTATATATTGAAACAGGGCAATTTCATTAGGGATGAAGAGCAGTTTAAATACGATATGGATTAAAATCTAAGTTTCGAATTTTTTATATTCTATTTAAATTCTAATTAAATGATTATGGAAATTTCAAAATTTTTAAGCCGCAATGCATATCTTCTTATTGTATTGATAATTTTATCCTGCGGAAGTTCCCAAAAGGTAATTACCGATGATGGTGCGGTATATGAGATCAAGGGTAATGATATTCTGCATAAAGGAAAAGAAGTAACCAAAACCTTAACTGAAAATGAAAAAGACGAAATTCGAGACCTTATAAAAGAACGAGAGCAAGCCAAAGAGGAGACCGAGAAGCTCAAAAAAGAAATGGAAAATCGCCAGGATGACCTCATCGAAAAAAAGGAAGAGCTCGAAAAGGCCATGCGCGAAGCAGAAGAAAAACGAAAGGATATTGAGGAAAGACAAAAGCAATTAGAAAAAAGACTCGAAGACAAACGCGAAGCGAGAGAAAACTATTTAAAAGCTAAAGAGGATTTAGTAGACGCCAAGAAAAAATTTGAAAGACGGAAGAAAAAAGGTAAACTCTCCCCAAATGATGAACAAAAATGGCAGGAGCGATTTGCAGAAATGGAAGCAGATATTTCAAAGGCAAAGCGTAAAATGGACGAATTGAATAAGGACTTATAAAATTTCAACATGCCTGAAAAATTAAATGTTGCTTTAATCCAAACGGAATTATTTTGGGAAGACCCAAAAAGAAATCGCGAGCATTTTGAGCGAAAAATCTTGACCATTCCAGAGGGTACTGATTTAATAATTTTACCCGAAATGTTTACCTCTGGCTTTACCATGAACGCTGAAAAAGTAGCAGAATCAATGGATGGTATCACCGTAAACTGGATGAAACATCTCGCCAAAACCAAAGATGCTGCCATAATTGGAAGCATCGTCATTAGTGAAAATGAAGCATTTTACAACAGGCTTCTATTTGTTCTGCCTAACGGACAGATTAGACACTACGATAAAAAACACACGTTTACATTAGCTGGAGAACACAAAGCTTATAGCGCAGGGCATAGCCAAGCATTGATTGAATTTAGGGGCTGGAAAATATTACCCCTTATTTGTTATGATTTGCGATTTCCGGTTTGGGCAAGAAACACTATGGATTATGATGTATTGCTCTACGTTGCCAATTGGCCAAATAAACGAATTTCTGCTTGGGATACGCTCCTAAAAGCTAGGGCCATTGAGAATATGAGCTATTGCATTGGTGTGAATAGAATCGGTGAGGATGCCAATGGGCGTTACTATCCTGGACACTCCGCCGTTTATGACGTATTGGGAAATAAATTGGATACAATTGAGTCCAATGAATCGATTGTTGAAATCGTAAGTATAGATAAAAAAGAAATTGATAATACCAGAAAAAAACTTGGCTTTCTAAACGATCGAGATAACTTTATTTTAATGTGAAGGTAATTACCGGATCCCAATTTGCCCTGGCCTCAATTAAATCAGGATAATAAACGATTCTTTCGGGCTGAAGGCCTTTCAATATGTTACCAGTGTCCCATTTTTCATTGGCATTCGCATCGATTATGATTCTTAGGTAATAGGAGCCTGGAATTAGGTTTTTAAAGTCTACTTGTCGCTCTTCAGAGACAGGCTGTTCATATTTGACTTCAGCTCTATCTGTGACTAATTGGGCAATTAAAGGATAAGTGGCATTTCTCAACGTTACCCTGATGTTTGAATAATCGGCCAAGGTTTTTGTTCTTACCTTAAAATTAAGCGTATCATTAACATTTCCGAAGAAATCCTCAATTGCATTTGGCAATACAGTTATGCCGTAGGTTTGCGATTCTTCTTTATCAAACGTCACCTTAAATTCATTGTTAATTTCAACAAAGGAGGTGGTAAAGTCGATTTCTAGGGAATCTTTATCCAAAATCGTTATTTGGGATTTATCATACTTCTCCAGTGGCGTATTTCCCGTTAGCCTGAAATCTTCGGTGAAATTTAAAGTATTACCAGACGTAGCTTTTACAACCAGTGAATCTTTATCAATCTGACGAAACTTGTGGGTAAGGGTATCGAGGTAATTTTTGTTCTTGACGACAAAAAGGGCCGAATCTAGCTCCACTTTTGGTTTATACCAATAGTACAAGGTATCAGCTTTTTCATCCTTGATAATTCTAGTAGTCAAGTCTTTTAGGGAATCTCCCAAGGCCTCGATTTCAGTACCTTTTGGATTACCTTCGTAAGCAAACGCTATTTTTTGACCAGCAACCTGTTTTGAGCGGGTTGCTTTAAAATCCAATTCTTCCTTAAACATCGTTATTTTATAAAACGAATCTGTTGGCACGGTGATGAATCCCTCGTGAAATCCTATTTTATCGCTTTTAGGCTGAAAGGTATAATTTGGGTTCTCTTCCTTTAGTGCAATCAACTTATAGGTTCCGGGCTTAATATTATCAATGCTAAAAACCGTTAAGCTATCTAAGGTATTGGTAATATATTTTGGTTTTTTGTTGTAAACTGTAGAATCATTATAGGTCGAATCTACCTCATAAAGCATAACCGAAACAAAATCGTCTGGTTGGCGATTTTCTGCATCTAAAATTCTACCTGTAACCCTAAGCGAATCGATATAGTTGCCAGTTGAGAATACATAGCGGTAGTAATCATAAGGGTTTTCCTCATTATTGTCAACTATACTCCGCCCGAAATTAAACGCATAGGTGGTGTTTTCATCGAGCGTATCATTGATTATTATTTGAATGTATTTACTGGCATTTCCCAAAGGAGTGACCGTTGGTTCTGTATCCATGGGTGGGGAAATTATCAGCTGCTTCTGCAAATCTTTTACCTTAACATATTCGTCAAAATAGATTCTAATTTCCTTGCTATTAAAATTAGTGGAATAATTATCTGGAGTCTGTCTAAGAATTAAAGGTGCATCTAGGTCTCTTGGGCCACCTTCTACATTACCACGGGTCGCACAATTTATAACTACTAACCCAATAAACAACAAAACAAAAATCTGAAATACAATACGACGCATAGATTAAAGCAGCCTCAATTTTTTAGCAAATAAACAATAATCTCCAGAAAACGATTAAAAATTAACGCAGATTTAGTCTGTTATAGACATTAATACAATACTCAAACTTATATTTCCCGCCATATTCAAGGCATTGGCACAGGCTTCAATTGTAGCGCCGGTTGTAATAATATCATCGACTAGCAGAATATGCTTACCGCGGATACGTTCTGGGTTTTTTATACTAAATCGAGAATCTATTTCGCTTCCTCGTTTAAGCCGATTTTTAAAAACCTGTGTTTTTGTTTTTCTTGTTTTAAGTAAAATTGAGGAATCGTATTCAGTATTTAGTGCCTTAGCAATAGCTTTACCAAACTTATCGACTTGATTATAACCTCTTTTTCTTAATTTGGACTTATGCAAAGGCACAGGCACTACAACATCTATATTTTCATAAGCTTTTAACTCCCTAAGCTCCTCTCCCATCCATTCCCCGAGAAAGTGCCCGATATCCTCGTGACCTCTATATTTAAGATTGTGCATTAACTGTTGCACAATCCCTTTTTTTGAAAAATGCAAAAGTGCAGTAGCGTTTTCCAATTTTACCCTTCCGTAAAGCATTTTATGCACAGCGTTTTCAGTATCATTATCAAAGTTGGTAGTAGGTAAGTTATGTCTGCATTCTGTACATAGAGATTTCTCGTTATCGGACATTAAGGCATTACATCCATAACAAACTTGTGGGAAAAATAGGTTTATCAAGTTTTTTATCATTTCAACGATTAAAATCAGCAATCCCGCTCATTATAAATAGATTCGCGACTAGGCAAAGTTTATTAAGACAATTATGATAGTTAACCCTCAATTTTTTAACTATAGATTAATTATTGGTTCTTTAACTTTTGTTGTTGCTTCCCTAAGCATTTTTGGATATATAAATTACCAATCTGTCGAGGCACATCAAGATTTTTTGGAACAAGAAAAAAAACTAGTAGAATCTGAATTGGTCGAAATGATTGACCAATACGATAAAGCTTCTCTTTCCAATAATCTACTTACCGTACAATTGAAAGATTTTAAAACAAAAGCTGAATTAGCCTTAGACTCCTTGAAATCTTTAAAAACCGACATTTCTTCACTCTCAAGATACAAGCAACAGGTTGTAAACTTGAAAGTTAGGAATAAATTTCTATTTGGTGCCATAGATTCACTAAATATCAGAAATCGTGATTTAGAAGTTGAAAATAAAATCACTTACGAGGAGCTACAAAAAGAAAAATCTGAAAACAGTCTTTTAAAACAAAAGAACGCTGAACTAAGTAGAAACCTGGCTGATGCTTCCAGAATTAGCGCGTCTGCTTTTACAGCAAAAGGCTATCAGAAAAATTTTGGACTGAAAAGTTTTACCAATAAAGCTAAGCATGTGAATAGTATTGAGCTTTGCTTTACGCTTGCTGAAAATAACTTCGTTAAACCTGGCAAAAAAGATTTGTACGTTCAAATTCTAAATCCTAGAAATAATATCATTGCAGATAAGGGTGAAATCAAGTTTGGAAAAAATAAATTGATTTATAGTCAAAAAATTTCAGCCCAATACGACAATAAGGAATCAGACATTTGCATTGATGTCGAGGCTGATAATTCTGACCAGCCGCTAGCGCCTGGTACTTACTTTGTATCTGTTTTTCATGAGGGAAAAAACCTTGGTGGGACTAAGGTTGAGTTTAGGTAAATATCCCATCTTCTAGGATAGCGATATATTAAACTTATGATATAGGAGCCATTCACCATTTACTTTTACGTAAACAAACATATCTCCTCCGCTACTGACATCGCCATAGGGCGTGTAGGTTAATTTTACCAAAAAAGCCCAATCTTTTTCTTTATTAAAACAAGGTTTTGAAA
>JBCCOJ010000114.1:0-9849 GCA_039025415.1 Bacteroidota bacterium
GAGTTAATAGGCAAAGAGCATCTCATTTCAGAAGTAGATAGTTTTCCAATGAAAGCGAAGCGACCTAAATATAGCGTATTAGATAATTCAAAAGCAGAATCGCTTACCGGCAGGTCGAATAATTGGGAAGATAGCATGTCTACTATTATCTCTAAACTAAGTTGAAACCAGCGGTTTCGATTTTAAATTAAAAATTGCAAAAAACAGCAGAAATCATAACTTTGCTAGCCTATAAAATTCGTTTTTAAATAGCTTATTTTTAACACATTTACAATTTACAATGCATAATAAAATTGCCTTAATTACTGGTGTAACTGGTCAAGATGGCGCTTATCTTAGCGAATTTCTATTAAAAAAGGGTTATGTGGTTCATGGTATAAAAAGAAGGTCTTCGCTTTTTAACACAGACAGGATAGACCATTTATACGAAGACCCACACGTAGACAACCAAAAGTTCTTTTTGCATTACGGTGACTTGACCGATAGCACGAATCTTATTAGAATCATCCAGGAAGTTCAGCCCGATGAGATTTATAATCTTGCTGCAATGAGCCACGTTCATGTGTCTTTTGAAATGCCAGAATATACAGCTAATGCAGATGGTATAGGGACATTGAGGCTGTTAGAAGCAATTAGGATTTTAGGTTTGGAAAATAAAACTCGAATTTATCAAGCCTCAACCTCTGAGTTGTATGGAAAGGTTCAGGAAGTGCCACAAAGCGAAACAACTCCATTTTATCCGCGAAGCCCTTATGCTGTGGCTAAAATGTATGCCTATTGGATTACCGTCAATTACCGAGAGGCTTATGGCATGTATGCCTGCAATGGGATATTATTCAACCACGAATCGCCAATTAGAGGGGAAACTTTTGTGACTAGAAAAATAACCAGAGCTACTTCAAAAATCGCCTTGGGCTTACAAGACAAAATTTATCTTGGCAATTTAGACGCCCAACGTGATTGGGGTCACGCCAAGGATTATATCCGGATGATGTGGATGATACTTCAAGCCAGTGAACCCGAAGATTGGGTTATAGCAACCGGAAAAACCACACCAGTAAGGGATTTTGTAAAAATGTGTTTTCAGCACATTGGGGTTGAGCTCGAATTCAAGGGTGAGGGTGTAGACGAAAAAGGATATATAAAATCCTGTAACAACCCGCAGTATCAGTTAGAGACTGGAAAAGAAGTAATTGCTGTAGACGAAAAATATTTTAGACCTACTGAGGTCGACCTATTAATCGGGGACGCTACAAAAGCCAAGGAAAAACTTGGTTGGGTGCCAGAGTATAATTTAGATGGGCTGGTAAAAGACATGATGCAAAGTGACCTAAAGCTCATGAAAAAGCAGCAATATTTAAAAGATGGCGGATACAGAATCCAAAATTATTTTGAGTAATGCAAAAAAATTCGAAGATATACGTGGCTGGCCACAGAGGTCTAGTTGGTAGTGCCATTATAGACAATCTAAAGTTAAGGGGCTACAATAATTTAATAACAAGAACCCACGCAGAACTCGATTTAACTAATCAAGTTGCAGTTTCTAATTTTTTTGAGCAACAAAAACCAGAATTTGTCATTCTTGCTGCCGCAAAAGTAGGTGGTATTGTGGCCAACAATGTTTATCGTGCTGAATTCATTTATGAAAATATAATGATTCAGAATAACGTAATACATCAGAGTTATCTCTCCGGTGTCAAAAAACTGCTCTTTTTAGGCAGTACGTGTATTTACCCAAAAAATGCACCACAGCCAATGAAGGAATCTTATCTCCTGACTGACACCTTAGAATACACCAATGAGCCCTATGCAATTGCTAAAATTGCAGGAATAAAGATGTGCGAAAGCTACAATTTACAATATGGTACCAACTTTATATCGGTGATGCCGACAAATCTCTACGGGCCAAATGATAATTTTGATTTAGAGAAATCACACGTACTTCCTGCGTTAATCAGGAAAATACACCTTGCCAAGCTTCTCAACGAGGGTGAAATCAATCAAGTTTTAATTGATACTTGTTTTAGTGAAGCAGATGAAGCCATCAAGTATTTAGACAATTTTGGAGTATCAACCAATAGTGTTGAAATATGGGGTTCTGGAAAACCTAAACGAGAGTTTTTGTGGTCAAAGGATATGGCCGACGCTTGTATTTTCTTAATGGAAAACAGGGAATTTAAAGACACGTATTCCAAAGAGGATAAAGAAATAAGAAATACGCACATCAACATAGGTACAGGGGAAGATATCTCAATAAAGGATTTAGCTGAAACTATCAAAAGTATAATCGGTTTTAAGGGTAAACTCGTCTATAATAGCAGTAAACCCGATGGCACCATGAGAAAGCTCACCGATGTTTCAAAACTTAATGGCTTAGGGTGGAAACACAAAATGAAATTGGAAGACGGAATAAAAGAAATGTATGACTGGTATAGAACTCAATAAACAACTTCAAACCGCAATAAAAGCAGCGTTAAAGGCGGGCGAAGTTATAATGCAGGTGTATGACACAGCTTTTGAGGTAGAGATGAAAGATGACAAATCACCTTTGACCGAAGCTGATAAAAAGGCAAACGACGTTATTAATTCGTTTTTAGTACCTACTAAAATACCCATTATCAGCGAAGAAAATAAACAAACTGAGTATACCACCAGAAAAAATTGGAACGTCTGCTGGGTAGTCGACCCCGTAGATGGCACCAAGGAGTTTATTAAGCGCAACGGGGAATTTACTGTAAATATCGCATTGGTAAAAGACAAACAGCCTATACTGGGAGTGATTTACGTACCTGCCGAAAAAACACTTTATTATGCCGATGTCCAATCTAGCAAAGCCTTCAAAGCTAAATTGGACAAGCATGAAAGCCCATTGAATAAAATTTTGGAGCAAGCTGAAAACATAAAGCCTAAGTCAAATCATGGTTCTGCCGTACAGGTTGTTGGCAGCAGATCACACATGAGTCCGGAAACAATTGACTTTATTGAAAATCTAAAAAAAGAAGGTAACAATGTTGAAATCGTTTCAAAAGGAAGTTCGTTGAAATTTTGCTTGGTGGCAGAGGGCAGTGCCGATGTTTATCCACGCTTTGCACCAACAATGGAATGGGACACGGCTGCCGGGCATGCCATATGTAATGCAGTTGGTGTGGAGGTCATTTCTAAAGAGACTAATAAACCATTGCTTTACAATAAAGAAAACCTACTTAACCCTTGGTTTTTAGTTTCTCAATAATGGCAGATCAGTCCCATAAAAGACACATTGCCAAAACCATCACATGGAGACTGGTCGGTACAATTGATACAATCTTGCTGTCCTGGATTATTTCAAGTAATGCTCTTACCGGCTTGCAAATTGGGTTTTTTGAGGTTATTACGAAGATGCTTCTTTACTATGCACATGAACGAGTATGGTTTAAAATCAATCTATCAAGGGATGGTAAAATATTAGAAAGTAGGAAACGACATCTTGCAAAAACCATCACTTGGCGAATTGTTGGCACATTGGATACTATGATTTTGGCGTGGATAATAACAGGTAATCCTCTAACGGGTCTTAAAATCGGATTTGCTGAAGTAGTGACAAAAATGATTTTATATTACCTTCACGAGAGAGTTTGGTATAAACTCGACTTCGGCCTGGCTAATAGAAATAAACAGTAAGCATGCAAAAAAACATCGTAAACTATAACTATCAAATTTCAAAAGAAGATAGATTAAAGAACAATGGTCACAGAGCAATGATCATCTGGTTTACAGGGCTTTCAGGCTCTGGAAAATCGACCATTGCTAATTTAGTTGAGCAAAAGTTACATGAAACTAAAATTAAGACCTATTCACTGGATGGGGATAATATTAGGAAAGGAATAAATAATGATCTTAGTTTTTCTCCAGAAGATCGTTCAGAGAACATAAGACGCATCGCAGAGGTGTCAAATCTAATGATAGATGCAGGTTTGGTGGTATTGGCTGCATTCGTTTCACCGTATAAAAAAGACCGCGAGAACATTAGAACTATCGTCAAAGATGTTAACTTTGTCGAGATTTTTGTAAATACCAGTTTAGATGAGTGCGAACGGCGTGATGTAAAGGGTTTGTATAAGAAAGCAAGAGCTGGAGAAATAAATAATATGACTGGTATCTCAGCACCTTATGAAGCTCCAGAACATCCAGATTTGGAGATTTTCACAGAAAGGGAATCACTCAATGAATCGGTCAATCGTATTTTAAATTATATAACACCAAAATTACAACTCAACCATGAGTAAGTATTACTTAAATTATTTGGATGAGCTTGAAAGCGAGGCAATTTACGTTTTAAGAGAAGTTTGGGCGCAATTTGATAACCCCGTGATATTATTCTCGGGAGGAAAAGACTCTATATTGGTGACCCACTTAGCTAAAAAAGCGTTTTATCCTGCAAAAATCCCATTTCCACTAATGCACGTGGATACTGGACATAATTTTCCTGAGACCATAAAGTTTCGTGATGATATAATTGCTGAATTGGGAGTTCAACTTATTGTAGGTTCGGTACAGGAATCCATTGATGATGGTCGTGTAGCTGAAGAAAAAGGTAAAAACGCCACTAGAAATGCGCTGCAAATCACTACCCTCTTGGATGCGATTGAAGCTAACAAGATAGATTGTGCCATTGGTGGCGGCCGTCGAGACGAGGAAAAAGCAAGGGCAAAAGAACGGTTCTTTTCGCATCGCGATGATTTCGGGCAGTGGGATCCAAAAAATCAACGCCCAGAACTTTGGAATATATTTAACGGTAAGCACTTTGAAGGGGAACATTTCAGAGTTTTCCCAATAAGCAATTGGACAGAAATGGACGTTTGGAACTACATAAAACGCGAGAACATTTCAATCCCGTCCTTATATTTTGCCCATGAACGTGAAGTTATATGGAGGCAAGGTAGTTGGATTCCAAATTCAGAGTTTTTGGTACTCGAAGACCACGAGGAAATTATTACCAAAAAAATTCGATTTAGAACACTTGGAGACATCACTATCACTGGTGGTATTGAATCTGAAGCTGACACCCTTGAAAAAATTGCAGATGAAGTTTCGGGAATGAGACAAACAGAACGCGGAAATAGAAGTGACGATAAGCGTTCTGAATCTGCAATGGAAGACAGAAAGCGACAAGGATACTTCTGAAGACGCTTGTCCGCCGTATCCGCTTGGGCGGAGAAGGTGGGAAATTGAAATTGAACATGAATTAGCTTGTTACTTGAAAATATATTGACTTTTGAACTTAAATTGAAGAATGTTAGATAATAATCAACTTTTAAGATTTACCACCGCTGGAAGTGTTGATGACGGCAAGAGCACCCTTATCGGGCGTTTACTATATGATTCAAAATCAATTTTTGAAGATCAGCTACAGTCCATAGAAACCACGAGCAAGAAAAAAGGACACGACGGTGTTGACCTAGCACTTTTTACAGATGGTTTAAAAGATGAGCGTGAACAAGGTATAACCATTGACGTGGCCTACAGGTATTTTACCACTCCTAAAAGAAAGTTTATAATTGCAGATACACCTGGCCATATTCAATATACCCGAAATATGGTAACTGGAGCTTCCACGGCAAATGCAGCAATTATTTTGGTTGATGCCAGACATGGTGTTATAGAACAAACTAAAAGGCATTCATTCATAGCATCTTTATTGCAGATTCCACACATTATTGTATGTGTCAATAAAATGGATCTTGTAGACTATAATGAAGAAGCCTACAATAAAGTCATCAATCAGTTCGAGGAATTCTCATCAAAGTTATTGGTAAGAGACGTTAGGTTTATCCCAATCAGTGCGCTAAAAGGAGATAATGTGGTAAATCGCTCAACAAATATGGAGTGGTATCAAGGCGCGCCTCTTTTGCACACACTTGAAACGATTCACATAAGTAGCGACATCAATAAGGTTGACGCCAGATTCCCAGTGCAGACTGTTATAAGACCGCAAAGTGAATCCCATAGGGATTATAGGGGCTATGCCGGTCGTTTGGCCAGTGGTATATTGAGAGTAGGCGATGAGATTACAGTAATGCCCTCTGGTTTTACCTCTAAAATCAAAAGTATAGACACCCTAGACGAAACATTAGAAGAAGCTCACGCTCCAATGTCTGTTTCCATTACTTTAGAAGATGATATCGACATTAGCAGAGGTGATATGATTGTGCGATCAAACAATCAACCCAATGCAACACAAGATCTTGAAGTGATGTTATGTTGGTTAAATAATCAACCTGCAAAACCTCGAGCCAAATACAGTATCAAGCACACCTCCAATGAGCAAAAAGCAATGATAAAAGAGGTGATTTATAAATTTGATGTAAATTCATTGGATCGAATAGCCGATGATGACAGTTTAAACATGAATGATATTTCTAAAGTAAGGATTAGAACAACGAAACCATTGATGGTTGATGATTATAGAGAGAACAGAACCACAGGAAGTTTAATTTTAGTTGATGATGCTACAAACGAAACGGTAGCTGCTGGCATGGTAGTATAATTCTCTTTATTAAAAAATATGTTAGATCTACATGATAAATCTCTGCTAATTACGGGAGGCACTGGGTTTTTAGGAAAAGAAATCGCTTCTCATATTCTTTTTAATTATTCTGAGATTAAACGACTGGTTATTTTTTCTCGAGATGAGCAAAAGCAAAATCTCATGTCAAGAGAATTTCCAATTGAGAAATATCCACAGCTAGAATTTATAATTGGAGATGTAAGGGATAAAGAACGTTTAATTGATGTTTTTTCAGAAATCGACTATGTCATCCATACCGCAGCAATGAAGCATGTGCATATTTCGGAAGACAATCCAAGTGAATGCGTTAAAACCAACGTAGGAGGCGCTGAGAATGTGATAAATGCTTGCCTTAAAAATAATGTCAAAATCGTTGTGGCATTGTCAACCGATAAGGCCTGTAAACCTGAAAGCATTTATGGCGCCTCAAAGTTGATATCTGATAGGCTTTTTATATCTGCAAATTCATTTAAAAACGAAGCAGAAACAAAATTTACCGTTGTGAGATGTGGAAACATTTTTGGCTCCACTGGCTCTATAGTTCCTTATTTCAAGGACAGGTTAAAAAAATCACAAACACTGCCAATTACAGATGATAGAATGTCACGTTTTAATATAAGTAATCAAAATGCAGTTGAGCTAATTTTTTATGCCTTGGAAAATACTTGGGGTGGTGAATTGTTTGTGCCTAAAAGTTCATCTTATCGCATAATCGATCTTGCAAAAGCTATTTGTGAAGACTGTAAAATTTCAATTATTGGAAAACGCCCCGGGGAAAAATTATTCGAAGAAATGATATCTAACGATGATTCTCATCGCACTTACGACTTAAAGAAATGTTTTGCTATACTTCCAAATAAACCACGTTGGAATCTTGATGATTACATCAAGACTATGCAAGCGACTAAGGTACAGAACAATTTTCAATACAACTCCAGGGACAATAATACTTGGGAAACGGTCGAAAGTTTGAAAAACAAATTATTCACTAAAAGTCTTTAGTTTGATAAAGAGGAAAGTCTAAATTATTAAATGATTTAATACCAAGGGCTCACATTTAGAACAAAATGAAAACTAAAAACTTAATAATATTTGGTACCAGACCAGAAGCTATAAAAATGGGTCCCCTAATCAAAACGTTTTCTAAGGACGACTCTTTTGAAACTAAAGTATGTATTACCGCCCAACATCGTGAAATGCTTGATCAGGTTTTAGAATTTTTCGAAATAAAGCCTGAATACGATTTGGATTTAATGAAGCCAAATCAAAATCTGTATTCCTTGACTGCTGATATTATCGTAGGACTAAAACCAATTCTTGAAGATTTTAGACCAGATTATGTTTATGTGCACGGTGATACAAGTACTACGATGGCCACAAGTCTAGCAGCTTTCTACTTTGGATCTAGGGTGTGCCATGTTGAAGCAGGTTTACGAACCTTTAATAAATTATCCCCGTTCCCTGAAGAAATAAATAGAAGTATTACAGGTAGGATTGCAGATTATCATTTTGCCCCGACAGAGACTTCAAAGAAAAATCTGCTAAATGAAAATGTGCCCGACTCCCAAATATTAGTTACGGGCAATACAGTTATAGATGCATTGGAATACAGTTCTAACAAAGTAAAATCCGACGATTTTATTGATGACGAGATACAATTTTTAAAATCAGTAGTCAAAAAGGACAAAAAGATTATTTTGGTCACTGCGCATAGACGTGAAAATCATGGGGCTGGCTTTATTGAAATATGCCAGGCATTAAAAACAATTTCAACTAACTATGATGATGTTCAAATAATTTTCCCAGTACATTTAAACCCTAAGGTAAAAAAGCCAGTTTACGAACTACTGGAAAATATTGAAAATATTGAGTTGATAAATCCCCTATCCTACCCTGGTTTTGTATGGCTAATGAATATGGCCTTTTTAATCATTACTGATAGTGGCGGAGTACAGGAAGAAGCACCAAGTTTGGGTAAGCCCGTATTGGTTATGCGAGATACAACAGAAAGGCCTGAAGCGATTGAAGCAGGTACGGTAATATTAACTGGTACTAATCCAAAAAGAATAAATGAAGAAGTTACGCGTTTAATGGATAATCAGTCTCTATACCTAGACATGTCTAAACGTCATAACCCTTATGGTGATGGATTAGCCAGTAAAAGAATCGTAGAATTTATGTCAAACCGAAAGCTATAACATGGAAAAACCGGACGTGGTAATAATGGGCATGGGTTATATTGGTTTACCCACGGCTGCTTTAATTGCACAAAACAAGACTAAAGTTCATGGAGTTGATATTAACCAGTCTATTGTAGACACCATTAATTCTGGTAAAATACATATCGTTGAACCCGATTTAGATGACGCGGTGAGAAACTCTGTAAATGATGGCTACCTCAAGGCAAATATAGCTCCAGTAGAAGGCGATGTATATTTGATTGTAGTCCCAACGCCATTTAAAGCAAAAAATGAACCCGATATTTCCTTTGTTGAGGCAGCTACCAAGGCCATACTTCCCAAATTAAAGGAAAACGACCTCTATATTATTGAATCAACTTCACCCATAGGCACTACCGAGAAAATGGCAGAGTTGATTTATTCAGAAAGACCTGAGCTCAAGGATAAACTTTTTATCTGTTATTGTCCAGAGCGTGTCTTACCCGGCAATGTAATGTATGAATTAGTACATAACAATCGAGTAATAGGTGGGATAAATGCTCAATCCACTAAAAAGGCCGTAGAATTTTATAAGAAATTTATTAAGGGTGATTTACACGAAACAAATGCTCGAACGGCTGAAATGTGTAAGCTAGTTGAAAATTCGTCGCGTGATGTTCAAATTGCCTTTGCCAATGAACTTTCTTTAATATGTGATAAAGCAGAAATCAACGTTTGGGAGCTAATAGAACTTGCCAACAAACATCCTAGAGTAAATATTCTGCAACCAGGTTGCGGCGTTGGTGGGCATTGCATAGCGGTAGACCCCTATTTTATCGTGTCTGACTATCCCATGGAATCCCAAATTATCGGTAAGGCTCGGGAAATCAATAACTATAAATCGTTTTGGTGCGCTGAGAAAGTCAAGACCGCTAAACTTGCTTTTGAATTGAAAGAAAAGAGAAAACCTGGAATTGCCTTAATGGGATTAGCTTTTAAACCAAACATAGATGATTTGCGGGAGTCTCCAGCTAAATATATTGCGCAGAAAGTACTACAGGATGCTAATAATGAGGAATATTATATAGTGGAGCCAAATATTGAATCCCATAAGGTTTTTAAATTGACAAATTACAACGAGGC
>JBCCOJ010000115.1:0-9706 GCA_039025415.1 Bacteroidota bacterium
CATTAGAATAATATATATAAATGTAATTAGGCTTATATGTTTCATCTTGATTGATTTTTTTGATTAATCATTGGAGTGTTAAGTACTGTTTCAAGTGCGGCTTTGCTGTTAATTACATCCAACATAGCCTGTAATAATTCTTGCTGTGCGTTATACAATTGCGTTTGTGCCTGTCTTAGTTCAAAGCTGGTGGCAACCCCCTCAAAGAATTTTGTTTGGTTTTTTTGTTCAATACGTTCCGCCAGAGCGATGTTATCTTTTTTGTTTTGATAGTCTTCAAGAGCAAATTTATAGTCACTTTTTGAGGACTCTATTTCGAGTTTAAGACGTTGCTCAGTCTCTTCAAGTTCTGTCAATGATTTGTCGAGGTTGATTTTTGCCCTCTGGGTTGAAGCACTTCGCATACCAGAACTAAAAATGGGAACACTTAAATTTACCCCAACGAGTGAAGAGCCAAACCAAGCTTGGTCATTATTGAAAAAAGTAAAGTTATTTTCAAAGGCTTGATAACCTCCATTTACAAAAAGGCTTAATTGTGGCAAAGCCTTACTTTTTTCGAGTTTGACCTTTAATTCATTGACCTTTCTTTCATTTTCTGCAATGATATAATCTATGTTATTAGAAGGGTCATTATCCATTTCTAAAAGTTCAAGTGACTGGTTTTGCTCTGCTAATGTTTCTAGGTTGTCGGTAAGTGTTAAATCATGGTAGATGTCAACACCTAAAACGATGTTCAACATTTTATAAGCGATTTCCTTTAAACGATCGGCATTGTTAAAATTACTTTTGAGACTGGTTAATGTGATTTGAAGTTGTTCAACGCTTTCTTCTTCCTCAAACCCGTTTTCATATATTTTTTGGGTTTCATTTAGGTTCTTTTCGAGAATTGAGATATCCTTTTTCAAAATCCTTACGGATTCTTCGGCAAGCAGAACATTTCCGTAGGCATTTATAACAGATTTTCTTATCTCTAAGTCAGTTTTGGTTTTGGCATTCTTTGATATATCAAGAAAAACCCTAGCTGATTGTAGTGCCACCAAATACGTACCATCCACAATCTTCTGGTCGAGGCGTACAAACGCATTTACTTGTTGCTGGGTCCCAAAAATCACTTCTTGAAACTCGCCAGCTTCACCGCCAAAAAATTCAGCAGGAACGACTTGTACGGGTTGTTCTATAAAATATTGATAATCAAAATTCGCACTTATTTGTGGAAACCCAGAGGCTGTGGTTTCCCATTTTTGCTTTTTGGCAGCATCGATGTCCCGCGCTGCATTAATGGCATTACGATTATTTTCCAAGGCAAAGTCAATGGCTTCTTCCATAGAAAGTCGTGAAGGTAGTTCTTGGGATATTACCGAACCGCTTAATATTAAACTTAAAAGTAGTATGAGTGATTGTCTCATGCGTTATGATTGATTTAATTGGTATTTATGAAATTATTTAAAATGGCCATGCCTTTTTCTGTAACAATAGCTCGTAGGTGATATTCCAAATAACTTTCCATCAAGTAGTTCATTTCGTATTCTTCTGGTGGGAAAAACATATTGTCTTTAATCCCGGTCATACCTGTAAAATACATTCTAGAAATGAAATCAATGTCAATAGTAGGTCTAAACACGCCGGCCTTTACACCATTTTTTAAACTGTCCTGTACCGATTGGTGCATTTTTTCAAATTGTTTAAATTTTAAGGTCTCGTGTATTCTTGGATAGTATTTTTTCAGTTGGAACTGCGGTGAGGAGCGCTCGTCTTTAAGATGTTGCATTACACACATCTTAACTGAGTACAATTCTTCAATAGGGTTGGGCGCACTATCGCAAACCTGGTCAATTTCATCACAAATAACATCAAATAGGTGAAACGTTACGGCCTCAACTAATTTGGTTTTGTTGTCAAAATGCACATAAATGGTCTTTTTGGATATCCCCATTTCACTCGCAATATCATCCATGGTTACGCTCTTAAACCCTAAGTTTAAGAACAGTTCAGTACTTTTATTAACAATGCTTTCTCTCATAATCTGGGCAAATGTAATTACGGAAACTTTAAAAACAATAAAAGTTTCCAAAGTTTTAATGTTAATTTAACATAAGTCTTATTCGCCTTGTAATTGGTTTGAATCTAAATCTGATTATTTTTGAGCCATGCAAGATATCCAGTCCTATCACGACGCCTTTGTTAAGTATCTCAAGGATTTTAGTCAACCCAAAGAGCCAAGTTCGCTTTATGATCCAGTAAATTATATTTTACAGCTTGGTGGTAAAAGGCTAAGGCCAATTTTGACTTTGATGACCGCTGAAATTTTTGGTTGTAAATATCAATCGGCCTTGGATGCTGCCTTGAGTGTTGAGGTCTTTCATAATTTTTCTTTGATTCATGATGACATCATGGATGATGCTCCCCTAAGACGAGGGAAACAAACAGTACATGAAAAATGGGACGTAAATACAGGCATACTTTCTGGTGATGCCATGTTAATCATGTCCTATCAGCTATTTGAAAATTATGATGCCAAATTGTTTCAAAGTCTATCAAAATTGTTCAGTAAAACTGCTTTGGAAGTTTGCGAGGGACAGCAGTACGATATTGATTTTGAAACTCGAGATGATGTTACCATCAATGAGTATCTCAAAATGATTGAATATAAAACTGCTGTACTGGTTGGCGCCGCAATGAAAATGGGAGCTATTGTAGCAGAGGCCTCAGAGAGCTGCCAGAATGCAATTTATGAATTCGGTAAAAACCTAGGTATCGCATTTCAACTCCAAGACGATTTTTTGGATGCTTTTGGCGACCCTGAGACTTTTGGCAAGCAAGTAGGAGGAGATATTATCGAAAATAAAAAAACGTATTTATATTTAAAGTCGCTCGAGTTCTCTGCAGATTCTGAAAAAAGGCAGCTAAAGCACCTTTACGGGATTAATCCCTCAGATTCCCAAGATAAAATTGAAGCAGTAAAACAACTGTTTGAATCCTCGGGTGCAGCCGATGCTACCAAGCGAGAAATTGAAAATTACACGGATAAGGCTTTCTCGGTTTTGGATAGCCTTAAAATTTCCGAAGAAAATAAAGCCATACTTGTGCAGTTTGGTAAAAAACTGATGAACAGGTCAATGTGATGCAACTTCCCGGCACCTTTAACGATTTAATTGAGCAAGTACAAAAAGGTGAGCACTACAAGAATTTGGTTTTACAATTGAACAAGGATTTTGCATTGGCCAGCGTGCATCTCGATTTGCAAACATCTATAACGCCTGAGCGTTTGAAGGCGATTTTACACGAGACGATATTCAGTTTAATACGCAATAATTTTCCCGATTACCTCAATTTGCTTTATGTCGTTGACGTTTCTGAAGAAAAAATAAAGGCCCTTGATGGTAGTGATGCCTTGAAACTTTCAGAACACGTTAGTTTTTTGATACTGCAAAGGGTTTGGCAGAAAGTTTGGTTCAGGCATTTCTATTGAGTATTAACCTTTGAATGACATTAATCCACCAATGCTAGAGCTTCTGCAAACAAGTTTCACGAATAGGTTGATAAGTCAACAATACTAATTTTCATGGTTTAAACAGCTTCAAAAAATCACTTTTTTTACAAAAGAGTAAGCACGTCCCAATTCCCCTCATCCGGAGGGGCCATGGAAAGCTCGCTCCCCCTCCTTTGGAGGGGGCTGGGGGAGGCCTAAAAAAACACCCTTACAAAAGGCGCATAGGCATTGGCATAAATACTCCTTTCATTGTCATAAAGCAAATCATATCTAATTCCAAATGCCACATTGCCAGCCAAGTAACCAACTCCAATAAACAAAGCCGGATACCAGTAGTTTTCATCTGCAAATTGGTTGTCTGTAAAATTCCTAGTCACATTGAGCTGTTCGAATTCAAAAGACGCCTGAACTTCTTGTACTGGATTAAATAGACCAATTAAGCTGCCTCCAAAAATTGTAGAATTAAATACGTTTCTCTGGCTGTTGTAAGTTCCGTTAAGCCCTAAGCCCAGAGAAAATGGCGCATTTTGAAAATCGTAAACTGCTGCTGGAGCAAGCGTGCCGCTAAAGAACCCATCGCCAAAACTCAATCCTATATTCCCACCATACCGAACATTTTGCCAAAACGTATAGTCTTGCCCGCCGTCAAGATTTTGAGAATAAGCGTAGCTAGTGAAAAGGCAAATTATTAAAAATGATTTAAGAAACTTTAGATAAGTAGAACGTAATTTTTCCATGTGTTTTCTAGACTATAAGAGTTCTATAAATATATCAAAAAGCGCAGTATTTTTACTAAAATTTGTATTTTTGAGAAAATTTTGTTCAAGCAAAATGATTCACATAAATAATGGATAGATACTCCTTTTTAAACGCCGCACACACCAGCTATTTTTCCGATTTATACGACCAATATTTAAGAAACCCAGATAGTGTAGAGCCAAGCTGGCGCGCATTTTTTCAAGGTTTTGATTTTGGAAGTGAAAATGCAGAATCAGAAATTATTTCTCCCGAAGCAGAAACTATCGATTTCAATAATGTTTCTGCCGAAGCACCGGTACATGTTCAAAAGGAATTTCAAGTTGTAAAACTTATAGACGGCTACAGGAGTAGAGGTCATTTATTCACCAAAACCAACCCTGTTAGAGAGCGAAGAAAGTATCGACCAACACTAGAGCTAGAAAATTTCGGGCTTTCAGAGAAAGATTTAGATACCGTGTTTGACGCCGGTGAAATTTTAGGAATAGGAAAGCAACCACTTCGTAAAATTTTAGAACATCTTGATAGTATTTACTGTGATGCCATTGGTGTCGAATACATGTATATTAGAAATCCAGAGGAAATACAATGGATTCAAGATCAACTTAATATCAATGATAATCAGCCGAAATTTTCAGCAGATCAGAAAAAGTACATTCTTAAGAAGTTAAATGAAGCCGTTTCTTTCGAAAGTTTCTTGCACACCAAATACGTTGGACAAAAGCGTTTTTCCCTTGAAGGAAATGAATCTTTAATACCCGCTTTAGACGCTGTAATTGAAAAAGCGGCCGATGAGGGCGTCAAGGAATTTGTCATGGGTATGGCGCATCGCGGACGCCTTAGTACCTTAACCAATATTTTTGGTAAATCGGCTGAGGATATATTTAGTGAATTTGACGGTAAGGATTACGAACAAGAAGTATTTGATGGCGACGTAAAATACCATTTAGGCTGGACCAGTAAACGCAAAACCGAAGGTGGTCAGGATATAAATATTAACATAGCCCCCAATCCAAGCCATTTGGAAACTGTGGGTGCTGTGGTTGAGGGTATAGTTAGAGCTAAGCAGGATGATAAATACAAGGACAATCCTAAGCAGGTACTTCCAATAATTGTTCACGGGGATGCTGCTATTGCAGGTCAAGGTATTGTTTACGAGGTTGTTCAAATGGCCAAGCTGGACGGTTATAAGACAAGTGGTACCATTCACATTGTAGTCAATAACCAAATTGGGTTTACCACAAATTATTTAGATGCCAGGTCTAGCACCTACTGCACAGACGTTGGTAAGGTCACGCTCTCACCGGTTCTTCACGTAAATGCAGATGATGCCGAAGCGGTTGTACACGCCATGCTTTTTGCTCTAAAATTTAGGATGAATTTTGAAAGGGACGTATTTATCGACCTGTTGGGTTATAGGAAATATGGTCATAATGAAGGTGACGAGCCACGATTTACCCAACCAAAATTGTACAAAGCGATTTCAAAGCACAAGAACCCAAGAGACATATATGCCTCCAAATTAATTGAGGAGGGGGTTATTGACGAAGGTTATGTTTCAGAATTGGAAAAAAACTATAAAAGTAAGCTCGAGGAAAATCTAGAGGACTCCAGAAAACAGGATAAAACGGTAATCACTCCTTTCATGCAAGATGAATGGAAAGGTTTTCACACTGTAATTGAGGACAAGATGATGAAGCAGGTGGACACCACCTATCCTAAAGAAGGGCTTGCTGAAATAACAAAAATTATCAGCAATCTCCCCGAGGACAAGAAGTTCATAAGAAAAATTGAACGTTTGGTCCAATCCCGTCAAAAAATGTTCGATGAGGACAAATTAGATTGGGCAATGGCCGAACATTTAGCCTACGGGACTTTATTAAAGGAAGGTTATAATGTTAGAATTTCTGGTCAGGATGTAGAACGAGGAACCTTCTCCCACAGACACGCCGTTATTAAGGTAGAGGATAGTGAAGAGGAAATTCTCTTATTGAACCATTTATCTGAAGACCAAGGTGATTTTTATATTTACAATTCATTGCTTTCTGAATATGGCGTCGTAGGTTTTGATTATGGTTATGCTATGGCAAGCCCAGAAACCCTGACAATTTGGGAAGCTCAGTTTGGTGACTTCAGTAATGGAGCACAAATAATGATGGATCAATATATTTCTGCCGCAGAGGATAAATGGAAATTGCAAAACGGGCTGGTAATGTTATTGCCGCATGGCTATGAAGGTCAAGGTGCAGAACATTCCTCTGGTAGAATGGAACGCTACTTACAATTATGCGCAAAGGACAATATGTTCGTGATGGATTGTACTACGCCTGCAAACATGTATCACTTATTGCGTAAACAGATGAAGGCGAAATTCAGAAAGCCGTTGATTGTCTTTACACCTAAAAGTTTACTTCGCCATCCATTGGTGGTTTCTACCGTAGATGAATTTGCAAACGGTAGTTTCCTAATGCTAATTGATGATGATAGTGTAAAAGCTTCCGGAGTAAAAAGTTTGGTATTTGTTACTGGCAAGTTTTATTATGATTTACTTGAGGAGCGAAAACAATTGGAAAGAAAAGATGTTGCCTTGGTGAGAATCGAGCAATTGTTCCCATTACCCGAGAAGGAAATTAAACAAATATTAAAGAAGTATAAAAATGCTGAAGATATTGTTTGGGCACAGGAGGAACCAAGAAATATGGGTGCCTACAGTCACATGTTGATGCATTTGGATGAAGCCAAAACATTTCGAGCTGCAAGTCGAAGACCTTATGGTGCGCCAGCGGCTGGTAGCGCAACACGCTCGAAAAAACGTCATCAGGAAGTTATAGATTTTGTTTTTGACAAAAATAAAGACAATCAGCGTTGAACAGTAGAATCAAATTAAGGCACGAAGAACATAGAATTTTAGAATTATTAAGCATTGCAGATCGAGAGCATTCAGAATAAAATTTATCAAGTTCGTAATCAAAATGTCATGTTTGATTTTGACCTAGCCGAAGTGTACCAGGTTGAAACCCGTGTTCTGAAGCAGGCAGTAAGGAGGAATTTAGAGCGATTTCCGCCAGATTTTATGTTTCAATTGAAAAAAGATGAGTGGCAAGAGCTTATCACAGTTTGTGATAACCTACCTGATAATATTAAATTTAGTCCAAAGCCTCCTTTCGTTTTACAGAACAAGGAGTAGCAATGCTGTCTAGCCTTTTAATAAGTAAAACAGCGATTGAAATAAACATAACAATTATTCGAGCATTCGTGCTTTTACGTCAATATGCATTATCACATAAGGATCTTACAGATAAGTTAAATCTGCTTGAAGAAAAATATGATAAGCAGTTCGAGACGATTTCTGAGGCTATTAATTATTTGCTAAAGAAAGACAACAAAATGAAAGACAGCCAATCGGCTATAAAACAAGACAAAAATAAATTTCAAAACTATGATTTTAGAAATGAAAGTGCCTTCACCGGGCGAATCCATTACCGAAGTTGAAATTGCTGAATGGTTGGTTGAAGATGGGGATTATGTTGAAAAAGACCAGGCGATAGCTGAGGTTGATAGCGATAAGGCAACCTTGGAACTCCCTGCCGAGGCCAGTGGTACAATAACACTTAAAGCCGAAGAGGGAGATGCGGTTGAGGTTGGCCAAGTGGTTTGCTTAATTGATACCTCTGCGGAAAAACCTAGTACCGATGCAGCTAAGGATGTTCCCGATACTTATAAGGGCGGTGGTGATGAAGGCGGTGCGACCAAACAGGAAACTGAGGAATTGGTCAAGGACCTAGACTCAGGTAAAAAGTCTGAAAATCACGAAAAAGCAGATAATCCCGCCGAAAAAACCTACGCATCTGGTACTGCTAGCCCCGCAGCCAAAAAGGTACTTGCCGAAAAAGGAATCGACGCGGCTTCTGTTAAAGGTACTGGTAAGGACGGTCGTATAACAAAAGATGACGCTGTTAATGCCAAACCATCAATGGGAACCCCTACAGGTGGAAAGCGAGGGGAGTCTCGAAGTAAAATGTCAATGCTAAGGCGTAAGGTTGCTGAACGTTTGGTCGAAGCCAAAAATACAACGGCCATGTTGACTACATTTAATGAAGTGGATATGTCGCCGATATTTGAAATGCGTAAACAGTATAAAGAAGATTTTAAGGAAAAGCATGGCGTTAGTCTTGGCTTTATGAGTTTCTTTACTTTGGCAGTGGTTAGAGCATTGAAGCAATATCCTGCTGTTAACTCCATGATTGACGGTAAGGAAATGATTAGTTACGATTTCTGTGATATCAGTATAGCCGTTTCTGGGCCAAAAGGCTTGATGGTTCCGGTTATAAGAAATGCTGAAAACTTAAGCTTTAGAGGTGTTGAATCTGAAGTTAAACGCTTGGCTCTTAGAGCACGGGATGGTAAAATAACGGTTGATGAAATGACAGGTGGTACTTTCACCATATCCAACGGTGGTGTATTTGGCAGTATGTTATCCACACCAATCATCAATCCTCCTCAAAGTGGTATTTTGGGTATGCACAATATTGTAGAGCGTCCAGTGGCGATTGATGGTAAAGTAGAAATACGACCAATTATGTACGTGGCCTTATCCTACGACCATAGAATTATTGATGGCAAGGAGTCGGTTGGGTTTTTGGTAGCGGTAAAGGAAGCCCTCGAAAACCCGGTTGAATTGTTAATGGATGGTGATGTTAAGCGGGCTTTGGAAATGTAATATTCTAAAATTTATAGATTGAAAAAGCGCTAGACCAATACAGGTTTAGCGCTTTTTTTTATTAACTTATTTTGATGATTAACAATTCTTTTGACAAGTTGAATGGGTATTTTTAGACTACGCAAGTTTTCAATTTAATTTTACAAGCTAAAATTGAAAAACTGAAAGCTATTTAAAACTCTATTGTTTAATCAAAATATACTCTTGCTGCCATGGCATTGTTGGTTCAGGTTTTGGTTCTGAGAATCCATTATAAGTACTTAATTGATTAAAAATAACCTGCGCTAACAAAGCCTCTTGGTTATTTACTGTACGTAAGCTCAAAATTACTGTTGCGGCATGACCTGTATGTGGGTCTGACATGGTCAGCGTAAGTCGTTTTTCACCGTCTATGCAGCTACTAGAGGGTAAATAATCGCAATCATCAAAAATTGAATTACCTGTTATTTCGTGTTCATAACCACTTAAGACATCAATATTTGAGAGTGTATTGATAACAACCAGTCCATTAATTTTATACTGATATTCTCCAACAATTAAATCTTCATAATAATTATTGTTAAAGACCATGATTTGCTTTTCAAGATGTATTTTCCATGAGTTATTGCCATTTGTGTAAAGCCATATTCCCTCAAATGGGTTCAGTTCATTGTTCAAATCTTTATAGTATGCATTCGATTGTTCATTGTCCCATTCTTCTAAAGGTAGGATAGGACTTTGCGCCAAACAATTAAAGCTCC
>JBCCOJ010000116.1:0-9688 GCA_039025415.1 Bacteroidota bacterium
TTTAAATATCGCTATCGATCAGATTTCGAAGGTTATTGTAAGACAAACTATAACCCCTGGCGAAAGAATACCCGTTATCGATGACATTTTTATATTAATGAATGTTGAAAATACTGGTGCTTTTTTAGGTATGGGAAGCGACATGAATCCAACACTTAAGCTTATATTTTTACTTATACTTCCTATAGGAGTACTTGGTTATCTCATTTATTATATTCTCACCAATAAAAGCTTAGATAAAGTAAGTAAAGCCGCATTTAGTTGCATAGCGGGTGGAGGAATTGCTAATGTTTTTGACCGTATAGCTTATGGCTCTGTTACCGACTTTTTTTACCTAGATTTTGGAGGGATTTTCCACACGGGGATTTTCAATGTTGCAGATATGTCGGTGACTTTTGGTATGATTGCGCTATTATACAGTAGCTTCTTTTTAAATCGCAACAATAAGTAGGCATAAAAAAAGCCTCTTTTATCTGAGGCTCTTATTTTATATCTGATTAGATTCTAACTCGCTAAATTACATTCTTCGCATGACTTGATTTCACCATAATAAGTCTCACGGTATTTATGTAATGTTTTAAATGGGATGCTCAAGAAACGCTTTTTTATATAGGTTACGTTAGTCGTAAATGAACCCATTTTTTTAGAAAATCTGCCTTCTTGTTGGGTTTGTCGTTTAATATTTATCAATTTCATTTTATATCCTTTACATTCATATCGAGTACAAAGTAACGAAGTATGTCGACAAAATGCAAATTTAAACGTCTAAATACATCTATCGGCTTAAATTATTAAGGATATCCTACTAAGATTAAACTATAATTTTGAAAACCTCATCAAGGCTTCTCTATTTTTAACAAATCTGAACCTAATCTAGGTTTCTAATGGATTTTTCCCAATCCCAAGCTGAACGTATCGCTTCATCCAAAGTTGAAATAGCTTTCCAACCTAATATTTTATTCGCCTTATCAGTATTTGCGTAGGCAGATATAACATCACCGGGACGTCTAGGAGCAATTCTATGGCTTAATAATTGACCAGAAACTCTCTCAAAAGATTTTACCACCTCTAAAACAGAGCTTCCAACCCCAGTACCAACATTAAAAGTCTCAAAATTTGATTGATTTTTACCTTCAATTAAGCGTTGCAGCGCTATAACGTGAGCCTTTGCCAAATCAACCACATGGATATAATCACGAATACAGGTACCATCTGGTGTTGGATAATCATCACCAAAAACAGATAAACGTTCTCTTAGTCCCGCTGCAGTCTGTGTAATAAACGGCACTAAATTCTGAGGGACACCAATGGGCAATTCACCAATCTTTGCCGATGGGTGTGCACCAATGGGATTAAAATACCTCAATGCAATTGCATTTAGGTCTTTTTCAACTTTACAAGTATCCTTGATGATTTCTTCACCTATCTGCTTGGTGTTACCATAAGGCGACTCTGCTGGTTTTACAGGAGCACTTTCTGTTATTGGCATCTCATTTACCTGACCATAAACCGTGCAAGAAGAACTAAAAATAAAGTTTGAAGTCTCTAAACCAACAATATTCTGAAGAACATAAACAAGGGTATTTATATTGTTTTCATAATAGTGCAATGGTTTTTCGACACTTTCGCCTACAGCTTTACTAGCAGCGAAGTGAATCACACCTTCTATATCGCTGTGCTTATTGAAGAAATCAAATACTTTTGATTTATCCTTCAAATCAAGTTTTTCAAAAACAGGTAAAGAATTTGTTATTGAAGCAATACCCTCTAAAACCGATTCAGAGGAGTTTGATAAATCGTCAATAATTACAACCTCAAAACCTTCATTTTGAAGCTCAACGACAGTATGCGAGCCAATAAAGCCCAAGCCCCCAGTAACTAAAATCTTTTTCATTATAGGAATGACATTAGATAATTTCAGTCAAAAGTAAAAAACGAATGATTTAAATAAAGGGATAGCCTCCAAAAATTCATGGATATTTTAGACTATGAACCGTTGACGAAATTTTTGACAGTGGTTGTAATGAATTCTATTTGTTCCTCATCAAGTTCTGTATGCATAGGAAGACTAATAACCTCCTTCGCCAATTGATTGGTGACCTCGAAATCAACCTCATTATATTTTTCGTCAGCATAGGCTTTTTGAAGATGAAGCGGAATGGGATAATAGACTCCACACGCAATTCCATTTTCATTTAAATGCTGGACCAAACCATCCCGTTTTCCATTTAAAATTCTCAATGTATACTGATGAAACACATGACAATCACAGGTATCACAAATACCAGAACACACATCACGCCCTGAGGGAATTACTATATGTTCTTCATTTTCAAATGCCCTATTATAGGCCCTTGCAGCATTTCTGCGTCTGTTATTGTATTGGTCTAGATGTCTTAATTTAATATCCAGAACAGCCGCTTGAACTGAATCCAATCTTGAATTGACACCAACTACATCATGATGATATCGTTCGTACATCCCATGATTTACTATACCACGAATAGTGTGCGCAAGGTTATCATCATTGGTAAAAATTGCCCCACCATCACCATAGCAACCTAAATTCTTAGAAGGAAAAAATGACGTGGAGCCAACGTGGCCAATAGTTCCTGATTTTTGCTTTTTCCCGTCGTGATAGGTATAATTGGCACCAATACCCTGTGCGTTGTCTTCAATTACAAACAGATTATGCTCTTGGGCTATTTCCAAAATAGCCTCCATGTTGGCGCACATCCCGAACAGATGAACTGGGACAATGGCCTTTGTTTTTGGTGTAATCGCTTTCTTTATAGCTGAGATGTCAATATTGAAGGTGGTTTGGTCCACATCAACTAAAATAGGAGTCAACTGTAGCAGGGCAATAACCTCAACGGTAGCCGCAAATGTAAAATCTGCTGTTATTACTTCATCGCCTGGCTTCAGACCTAGGCCCATCATGGCAATTTGCAGTGCATCAGTTCCGTTTGCACATGGGATAACATGCTTAACTCCTAAATAGGTTTCAAGATTTTCCTGAAATTGGTGAACCTTTGGACCGTTTATAAAAGCCGTAGATTCTAAAACCTCTAGAACCGAAGTATCAACCTCGTCCTTTATTTTTGCATATTGACCTTTTAAGTCAACCATTTGAATTTTTCTCATACCTAACGAAATTACGAAAATCGAGGCCATTTCACAATGATTTATTTAAAGTGCATTATTTTCGTGATTGGTAAAACAAAATGATTTGTACGACATTGTTATTTATAGTTTTGGATTGGTATTGAGGTTGCTTGCTTTTTTCAATCCCAAGATAAAAAAAGGGGTGATGGGAAGGTCTCAAACCTTTACCCGACTAAAGAATAACATCAATCCATCTGAAAAAACGCTTTGGTTTCATTGCGCTTCTCTTGGTGAATACGAACAAGGCTTACCCGTATTCAAGGCTCTCCGAAAGGATAACCCAAATCATAAAATAATCCTTAGTTTTTTTTCACCTTCAGGCTATGAAGTTCGAAAAAACTCTGAAATTGCTGATATTGCCGTTTATCTCCCAATAGATACCAAAAAACATGCAATACGTTTTCTTGATGCCATCAATCCAGAACTATCAGTATTTGTTAAGTATGATATTTGGCCCAATCTGCTTCTTGAAGTAAAAAAACGAAATTTAAGAGCCATTTTGATTTCTGCTCATTTCAGAAAAAATCAAGTTTACTTTAAGTCTTATGGAAATTATCTAAAAAAAGTACTTTTTACATTTGAACATATTTTTGTTCAAGACGAAAAATCGAAAAAGCTGCTCAACTCAATTAGATATAAAAATGTAACTGTTTCTGGAGATACGCGTTACGACCGGGTTTCTGCACAATTAGAGCAAAACAATAATTTAGATTTTATATTAGATTTCAAGAATAAGAGCTTATGCGTCGTCATAGGTAGTTCTTGGCCAGAAGATGAGGAGATACTGGTTGATTTCATAAATGAAAATGCATCCAAAGACTTAAAATTCATAATTGCACCCCATGAGATAAACTCCATTAAAACGAACAACCTTCTGTCAATAATCAAACTGAAAACTGTGCTATTTTCAGACATGCAGGAAAAGAATCTAAGTGATTACAATATTTTCATAATTGATACGGTTGGCCATCTTTCCAAGATTTATAACCATGCAGATATTGCCTACGTTGGCGGTGCAATGGGGACAACGGGATTACATAATATTCTCGAACCCGCTATTTTTGGGATACCGATAATTATTGGCAAAAACTACACTAAATTTCCCGAAGCAATAGCCATGATTGAACAAGCTGGCGTAACCTCAATTAAAAACCCATTGGAACTCAAAATGGTATTGAATACACTGATTTTAAATAAGGAATATCGAAAGAAGCAAGGGCAATTAAATAGGCACTATATTGACCAGAATAAAGGGGCAATAGTCCAAATCATGGATTATCTACGTACATAATGTTTAAATGAATAATTTTTAAGTAATTAGCTAAAAGTTAATTTTGTTTTTATTTTAGCCAATACATTAACCATTCTGCCAGTGCAGAGCAAAACTTTTAAGATGAAAAAATTGATTGTAAATTTAGTATTAATCATGGCATTAATGATGACTATTACATCATGTCGTGAAACCAAAGAAGGTGCTGATAAAGCCGCAGACGCAGTAGAAAACGCTGCTGAAGACGCAGCTGAGGCTACTAGCGAAGCTGCTGAAAAGGCTGGAGACGCCATTAACGAAGCAGTGGAAACAACCAAAGAAGCTGGTCAAAACGCTGCTGATTCCGTCGAAGACGCAATGGATAAGGCAGGTGAGAAAGTTGACGAAACAGTCGATGGTTTGAAAGAAGCAGGTAAAGATGCTGCAGATGCCACAAAAAATGCAATTAAAGAAGCTGGAGAATCCGCTGAAAAGGCAGTTGATGATACCAAAAAAGCAGCCTCTGATGCCTTGAAAGGTAAAAACAAGTAAAAGACAATTGCCAATAAAACAAAAAATCCTGATGCTGAGACATCAGGATTTTTTTATTTGTGAAAATATTGCTTAGATAATCAGCATCGCATCTCCATAACTGTAAAATCTATATTTTTCTTCTACGGCAATATCGTATGCCTTTTTAACAAAATCGTGCCCAGCAAAGGCTGAAACCATCATTAATAATGTTGATTTAGGAGTATGAAAATTGGTAATCATACTATTAGCTATACTAAAATCATAGGGTGGGAAAATAAACTTATTTGTCCAACCCGCGTATTCGTTCAAGGTCCCACTAGAAGATACTGAGCTCTCTATTGTTCGCATAGCAGTCGTTCCTACAGCACAGACCCTTCTCTTTTCAGCTATTGTTTTGTTTATAATTTGAGTAGCCTCTTTTCTAATGATAATTTCCTCGCTATCCATCTTGTGCTTTGAAAGATCTTCTACCTCAACTGGGTTAAAGGTACCTAAACCAACGTGCAGGGTAACTTCAGGTAAATGAACTCCCTTGATTTCCAAACGCTTTAGTAAATGTTTTGAAAAGTGTAGTCCAGCTGTTGGAGCGGCCACGGCACCTTCATTTTTAGCAAAAATTGTTTGGTAGCGCTCTTCATCCTCTGGTTCAACATCACGCTTAATATATTTTGGAAGTGGCGTTTCACCAAGTTCAGTCAATTTTCTGCGAAACTCGCCGTATGAACCATCGTATAGAAACCTTAAAGTTCTACCCCTAGAAGTCGTATTATCGATGACCTCTGCTACTAGGGTTTCATCATCCCCAAAATAGAGTTTATTACCAATTCTAATCTTTCTTGCTGGATCAACAAGTACATCCCAAAGGCGTTGATCTTCATTAAGTTCCCTCAATAAAAATACTTCAATTCTAGCTCCAGTTTTCTCTTTGTTTCCAAACAATCTTGCCGGAAAAACCTTGGTGTTATTGAGTATCATGACATCATCCTCCTCAAAATAATCAATGACGTCCTTAAACAATTTGTGCTCAATGGTTTGTTCCTTTCGATTCAAAACCATTAATCGGGACTCATCCCTAATGTCGGATGGTCGCTCTGCCAATAATTCTTCTGGAAGTTTAAAATTGAAGTTGGATAATTTCATTAGTTACGAGTGTTTTTATTTAAAGATTGCAAATATACAATCTCAACAGGGGGGTTGTCAAGTAAATGGCTGCTTTTTATTGGGATATTTTAAACCTAATTAATTTTAGGTCATCCCAAAATCTAGGATACGACTTGGTAACGACATCGGCATCCTTGATATTCAATTTGGTTTTAAGGGACAAGGGTGCAAAAGCCATTGCCATCCTATGATCGTTGTAGGTGGAAATATCAACATTACTTTTTAAATCGGCCTTAGGTTCAAGATTTAATTGATTTTCTGAGACCTTAATTTTTCCACCCAATTTTTCAATTTCAATTTTTAGTGCCTCAAGACGGTCAGTTTCCTTGATTTTCAAGGTATGTAAACCTTTGAGTTCGCAACCTAAACCGAGACCTAGGCATGTAACGGCTATGGTTTGGGCTATATCTGGCGCCTTATTCAAATTAAGTTCAATACCATCTGTTGTTACCTCTTCAATTTTTTTCAATTTAATCTTTCCGCCAAAATAGGAAGTCTCTACGCCAAAACCCCTGTAGATTTCAGAAAGTACTGCGTCACCTTGGAGTGAATCCTCCCGATAAGATGATAAAACAATTTCAGTATCAACTGGACTCATGGCCACAATCGAATAAAAATATGAAGCTGATGACCAGTCTGACTCAACAGTTATACTTGAATTGGAGATTTCGCTAGTCAAAGGAAAGACCTTAATTACATTGGATTCAAATGATGTTTTTACTCCAATTTCATTGAGTAAAGCCAGCGTCATCTTTATATAGGGGATTGAGGTAATTTTTCCTTGCAAAGTAAGTTCGAGTCCATTTTGCAGCTTAGGAGCAATAAGTAATAGCGCTGAAATGTACTGACTACTAACATTAGCATTTAATGAGACCTTATTCTTCAATAAATTCTGCCCTTTAATCTTCAACGGTGGGCAACCTACGTCTTCCAAATAATCTATTTGAGCCCCTAATTCTCTTAATGCATCCACAAGAATGGCAATGGGCCTTTGCTTCATTCTATCTGAACCTGTTAACATGACCTCATGATTTTCCTTTGCTGCAAAAAAGGCTGTTAAAAAGCGCATTGCCGTACCAGCATGATGAATGTCTATAACTTCGTGGTAATTGGCTAATGCTTTCTGCATTACCTTGGAGTCGTCTGAATTTGAAAGGTTACTTATTTCAATTTCAGGAAACTGTGCCTGCAATAAAAGTAGTCTATTGGATTCGCTTTTTGACCCTGTGATGGTGAGCTCTGAAACAGGTTTAATTTCAGATTTATCAAGTTTTAGATACATTTTGAAAATTGGCTATTTCAACTTTTGATTACTGTGATGTCGGTCATGGTCACGTTTAGCCTTTTTATCCATTTTTTTATCGAAAGCCTCTTGAAGATTAATACCTGTTTGATTTGCCAAACATAATACTACGAACAAAACATCAGCCAACTCTTCGCCTAAATCCTTATTTTTATCACTTTCCTTTTCGCTTTGCTCACCGTATCGGCGCGCTATTATTCTTGCTACTTCGCCAACTTCTTCTGTTAATTGCGCCATATTGGTCAATTCGTTAAAATAACGAACCCCATGTTTCTTTATCCATTGATCTACTTCAAGTTGGGCGTTTTTTATATTCATGGTTCTATTTTTGCCAAGACGATTTTTTCTGTTTCCTTTTTTACTAATTGGTCGTAATACTTTTTTAAAGTGTCATAATATGATGAAGAAACTATTGGTGAATTTATTTCATTGTCAATTAGAATTTGAACATTCTTATCATCATGACTTATCATATACTTGAACGAAGCAAAATTTCTTTCCAAAGAAAACGCTGTAGACTCTGGAACACTAACAATCTCATAGCCTTCTGGTATATTAATATTTATTTGGACCTTTGACTCATGAGGGTAACCAAAATCAACAGGGAAGGCTCTCTTATCTAACTTGAAAGGATTCTCATCTTGACAAAAAAACAACATAGGGGTAAGGTATATCTTATCAGCTATAATCTCATATTGAGAATCAGCTGAAAAATTGTAACTACTCACTAATGGCTTTGATAGAATATTCTCGTTTTTGGTTTCAAATTCTGATATATCGATACCACCATATAAATTCTCAAGGTTTTCTAAATACGCATCTCGTTCATCGCTAAACAATGAGGCTCTAGCAACTAAGGCTTCATGATTAGTCCTTACGTCTCTAATTTTCCCTTCCACAGTTCCATCTGATTGTATGTCGATATTTATAAACTTAGTAGTCTTTGCTTTTGTGCTTGGGTATAAGTTAACCAAGGAACTACTTCCTTGTTCCCTGATTACCCTACCTTCCCAATTTAGGGCTCTGAAAGGTAAAATATTAGGAGACGAAAATACCGAAGTAGCATCTAATAGAATCACTTGATTTTCAATTTCAATTGCTGAAATAACATAATTGTAGCCCTCTCTTGTTGGGAATAAAGGCACTCCATTAGCGCGCGTACTAACAAGTACAGGATTTGCATTAAAACCGCAATAACGAAGCATGGAGGTGAGCATCAAATTTATCTCCGCAACATTCCCCACATTATCCTTATAGGCCTTTCTCACACCCACATCGGTATACTTCCCGTAATAGCCGTTCCATCTAACGTTTCGCTTTACAAAATCATAAACTGCAAAGATTTTTTGTCCAGGATCACTAATCTCTTGTATCAATGCATCGACGTCATTCTTGAAATAGCTTTGTTTAGCAAGCTGGCCTCCAAAGTTTTCACTGTCATAAATAGTCTTAACTACATCTTCCCAAGTGGTTGAATAGTAGTCTAGGTTACTGTTAGGGAATTTTGTGTAAGACAGCTCGTATTTTACAGCACTGCGATAATTGTTTATGTTATTGACGTAAGGCTCATCAACTAATGCAGGTATATTATTCAAATCATATTCAAATACTTGTATGACATAATCTGTTTGTGAGTACTCGACCGAGCTGTTTCGTTGATATATTCCTGAAGATGTTCTGTTGGCAAAGTTAATACTTCCTGTCTTATTGCTCTTGGTGGGCGAAATTGACAGAAAGCCTTTTGTATTGGACTTATAATTGAAATACTCTGGAGATTCAAATTTAGCCACCAACTTTTTTACCGGTATTTCATGCTGTATTACAAATTCGTCTACATTCATTATAAAGGGAGAGCTGATTTCATATTTATACTCCACAACACAACCATTACCTATATTTGGCATCGTAAAAGTGGTTTCGGTAATGTAATCTGAGGTTTCATTATCAAAAATACCGTCATTTCTAAGCTTAGTGTCTTCAACTTTACCATCTTGTAAGTTAAAAGTATAAGCTTTTAGACCCATAAGCTTTTCCCTAGTGCTGCCATCCCGATGCAAGCGAATTTTCTTGGTTGCAAAATCAAAACCCTCTTGATTATAGATTTTAATGCGCTCGTGTATTTCAGTTTTTAAAAAAAAGCCTTTGTCTTTTACATATTGGAATGAGGTCCTTCTAAACTTGTACAAAAAGCTAGCATTAGCAGATGAATCAGAGGGATTAAAAGCTTCAGACAGCTCTTCCTTACTTACCTTTCCAAACCTGTAATCTTGGCTAAA
>JBCCOJ010000117.1:0-9649 GCA_039025415.1 Bacteroidota bacterium
ATAGCGCCATCCTTTCCCTTTTGGCCGTAGATACTAATGGCGGCCTTGGGGCTTAGATTGTCAACCGAATCGAGCTTATCTTCATCGGCCAGTTTAGAAAGTGTTTCAAAATCTGAAATCTCACCATCAATTACAATTATCTTGTTCAAATTAGGGTCATCCCGAAATTGATATTTCTGTTGGCCATCATCATAGCCGTCATCAAACAAATAGGAAAACCGATCTGAAAGTGAATTCTTAAAGTTGAAATTTTGCATCATCCTGTCTCTAATTTGGTCGATTGTCAATGAATCACCATTAAATAAAAACATAGAATTCGGGTCATTAAAAAGTGTGTTGGCATCAAAACCTGAAAACCCTGAAAACAACGAATCGTTCTCGAAGAAATTCTCAATACTGCCTCTACCACCTAACATTGAAAGCATATTGGGCAAACCATTGTCTTCCCCTATATAAAGGGAACCATCCTTTCGCCCGAGCGATAACTTATAGATTGGTTGGTAACTGGAACGCTGACTAGAAGTTTGGGACCCTCCACTGCTCAACTTTATTTTTATCCCGGTAATCTCAGTATTCTCGTTTCTTTTAATATTGCTGAATTTTGCTTCAATATTGTATTCAGCAAGCATGGCTTTGATTTCCTCGAAATTTTTGTCGGTTGTATTAGCATCAATCGTTATGTTGATGTCATCGGATTCGACAGTTGATTTATCGTTTGGTGCTTGACCATTAATCTGAAACGTTAAGCCAATGGTTAAAAAAAATATCCAATAAATCTTTGAAATTCTTAAAATCTTCTTTGTTATCATAACACAAAATTTAAAGTATAAATCAAAATTTTAAGTCAACTCAAAATTATAATTTGAATGTTCTGAAAAACAATTTTTAACTGAAAATTAAAATTTCACATGCTAGATTCGGCTGGTCAAACCCTGAAAATTTTACCTCAAAAAATCAATAAATGAATTTTTCCCCCTTTGGGGGTTAGGGGGCTTCGACTTCATTGGGTATCTTCGCGCAATATTTAAACGATGACGTAATTTGAATTAATGAGCATACTCTGGATTATTTTAGGCCTGTTTTTATTGGTGCTTGGCGGTGATTTTCTCGTTCGGGCATCTGTAGCATTATCCTTTAAATTGAATATTTCGAAAATGGTCATTGGTATGACGGTGGTTAGCTTTGCAACATCGGCTCCCGAACTTTTGGTAAGCTTAAATGCGGCCTTTATGGGCTCACCGGATATAGCACTCAATAACGTAATTGGATCTAACATAGCCAACATTGGTTTGGTACTTGGCATCACGGCGACCATAAGTTCAATTAGTGTAGATCGCTCCTTCTATAAACTTAATTGGCCAGCAATGATGCTGTTTTCAATTGTGTTTTTTTACTTTCTCTATAACGATAAGCACTTGACAACCATCGAGGGCGCGTTTCTTTTTATTAGTCTTTTAGTTTTTCTATTTGTTTTAATTAAGGCATCGAAAAAAGATGCAATACCAGAATCTGTCGATGATAAACTGGCTGAAACGTCAAACTTCAAAATCATTATTTGGTTACTTGTTGGAGGTGCCGCTCTTTACTTTGGTTCAGAATGGCTAGTAGATGGCGCTAAATCCTTAGCCCTATCACTTGGGGTGAGCGATGCGGTAATTGCCGCTACTGTGATAGCCATAGGAACTAGTGTTCCTGAACTTGCAGCCTCGGTTATTGCTGCTATGAAAAAAGAAAAAGCACTTTCACTAGGAAATCTTATTGGGTCCAATATCTTTAATATTGGTTCGGTATTAGGGCTTACAGCTATTTTCAAAACGATTAATCTTAATGACCCAAATATTTTGGACAGGGATATTTTTTGGATGCTGGGATTCGCAATCGTTTTACTTCCAATGATTCTGATTCCGACGAAAATGGCAATCGGGCGACTAAAAGGTGTGGTCTTAGTTGTGGCCTATGCCCTATTTATAATTTTAGCATTTAGATAGACTTAGCCTTTAGCTTTTAGCCTTTAGCTTTTAGCCTTTAGCTTTTAGCTTTTAGCTTTTAGCTTTTAGCTTTTAGCAAAAAAAAAACGCTCCTCAATATTTGAAGAGCGCCTTCTTGCTATAAATCAATTTAAATACTACTTATTTTCTCAGCTAATATTTGCTGATTTCACCGTTTTTACAATCCTACCAGCAATTTTGTAAGGATCTCCATTCGATGCTGGTCGGCGATCTTCCAACCAACCTTTCCAGCCTTTTTCAACTGTAATAATCGGTATTCTAATGGAAGCCCCTCTATCTGATACGCCGTAGCTAAAGTCATTGATTGATGCTGTTTCGTGATCACCGGTTAAACGTTGATCATTAAATTCACCATAAACGGCAATGTGCTCATCAACTACTGGTCTGAATGCTTCACAGATTTTCATGTAAATCTCCTTATCGCCACAAGTTCTTAGCACAGTATTTGAGAAGTTGGCGTGCATACCAGAACCGTTCCAGTCTCCTTTGACCGGTTTTGGATGATACTCAATATAATAGCCGTAGCTTTCAGTCAATCTGTCTAATAAATAACGAGCAATCCAAATTTCATCGCCGGCTTTTTTAGCACCTTTAGCAAATAATTGGAATTCCCATTGTCCTGAGGCAACTTCTTGGTTAATCCCTTCAAAATTCAGACCTGCAGCAATACATAAATCGGCATGCTCCTCTACAAAAGCACGTCCATGGGTATTTCTACCACCTACAGAACAGTAGTACATCCCTTGAGGTCCCGGGTAACCACCAATGGGGAAACCAAGCGGTAGTTGTGTATCTGTATCCATAATGAAATACTCTTGCTCAAAGCCGAACCAAAAATCATTGTCCTCATCTTCAATGGCTGCTCTTGCATTAGATTCGTGAGGTGTACCATCTGCATAAAGAACTTCAGTCATTACTAAATAACCATTCTCTCTGGCCGGATCAGGATATATAGCTACTGGCTTCAACAAACAATCTGAAGAATCACCCGTGGCTTGCTTTGTAGAACTTCCATCAAAAGACCAAATAGGGCAATCTTCCAATTTACCACTGAAATTTTCTTCAATTTTAGTTTTACTTCGCATATTTTGGGTTGGTTTATAACCATCCAACCAAATATATTCTAGCTTGGATTTACTCATTTTTAAAGTATTTTAAATTTTGCAAAAGACAAAAATATCACTTTCACCTAACGCCCAAAGTCTAAGCCCTTTATTTAATGAAAATTTATCAACAATAACGTTTTCGTAATTTATGTAAACATTGTTTTACTAAATTGTTAATTCATTGTTGAATAAATAATGATTCCATTGAACACTAAAACAATACAATCAACTTTCAATTGTTATTTTTGGCACGTGATGTTTAGTACAATTTTCAGCATCAATTGGACGCAATTGTACTATTTCCATAGATAATTTAATTAATAAGAAATCCCTCGTTTCGGCAGGGAAGATAATATGGCTAAAGAAATAAGCAAAAGGTACGCACAACGTGGGGTTTCGGCATCTAAGGAAGATGTGCATCAGGCGATAAAGAATATTAACAAAGGTTTGTTCCCAAGAGCATTTTGCAAAATCGTACCGGATCATTTGACGAATGATAAAGACCACTGCCTAATCATGCACGCCGACGGTGCCGGCACAAAATCTTCACTGGCCTACATGTATTGGAAGGAAACGGGCGATTTATCAGTGTGGAAAGGTATCGCCCAAGATGCCCTTATCATGAACATCGATGATTTACTCTGTGTTGGGGCTACGGATAATATCATGCTCTCATCAACTATAGGGCGAAACAAGAACCTAATTCCGGGTGAGGTAATCTCCGCCATAATAAATGGCACCGAGGAACTAATTGAGGACTTAAAGTCTCACGGGGTGACCATTCATTCAACAGGTGGTGAAACCGCTGATGTTGGCGATTTGGTAAGAACAATTATTGTCGATTCTACCGTTACTGCCAGGATGAAACGAAAGGACGTTATCGATAACGCCAATATTAAAGCGGGTGACGTTATTGTTGGGCTAGAGAGTTTTGGTCAGGCAACTTATGAAAGGGGATATAATGGCGGCATGGGAAGTAATGGACTGACCTCCGCAAGGCACGATGTGTTTCATAATTATTTAGCGCAAAAATATCCCGAAAGCTTTGACGCTTCTGTTCCAGCCGAATTGGTTTATTCAGGGAATAAAAAATTGACCGATGTTGTTGAAAACGCTCCAATAGATGCCGGTAAATTAGTGCTCTCCCCTACCCGAACTTATGCACCGATTATCAAGAAGGTACTTTCAAGATTTTCTTCGGAAACCGTCCACGGAATGGTACATTGTTCAGGTGGCGCACAAACCAAAATCCTTCATTTTATCGAAAATTTGCATGTTATCAAAAATAATATGTTTGACATTCCGCCGTTATTCAAGCTCATTCAGGAACAATCCAAAACGGATTGGAAAGAAATGTACCAAGTATTCAATTGCGGACATCGAATGGAGCTTTATGTTTCCGCGGAAATTTCAGAAGCAATCATTGATATTTCAAGATCATTCAATGTTGACGCCAAGGTCATTGGCCAGGTTGAGGCTTCCGACAGCAAGAAATTAACTATTGAAAGTCCGTTTGGTGTTTTTGAATATTAAAACTTTCGAACTGAAAAGTAAATTTCAATAAATGAATAGATATGTATGCATCTTGTTGATGCTGACGTCAAAATTATATTACGCTCAAAACGATTCTGTCCAAACCCCTAAGCCAGATTTTAAGTGGGTTCAGACCAATAAGGCCACACTCGATATCAGCGAGGTTACCTTCGTTAATTGGAACGCTGGTGGTAGTAATTCCATTTCGGCTTTGTTAAATATCATTTCCCGTTATGACTATACCGATAGTTACTACAAATGGCGAAATACTGCTAGAGCCAGATACGGTATTAATCAACAGGAAGAGCAGCGACTTCGAAAAACTGAGGATGAACTGGAGTTGATTTCAACCCTTGGTTATAGAAAAGACAGTACAGACAATTGGTTTTTTTCTGGACGATTCAATTTTAAAACCCAGTTCACGGATGGTTTCAATTACCCTGACCGCGACAACCCAATTTCAAGATTTATGGCACCTGGCTATCTCTTTCTTGGGGGTGGTGCAGAATATGGCAAAAACGTAGAAAAGTTCTCGCTCTACATGTCCCCACTCACCATAAAATCCACTTTTGTTTTTGACGAAACCTTGGCCAATGCAGGCTCTTTTGGTACAGAACCAGCCGTTGTGGATGAAGAGGGTAATATTATCAAGGAAGGGGAACGCGTGCGTTTGGAAATGGGCATTTTAATCACCAATTTCTTCGAAACCGAATTGTTTAAAAATATTGATTACCGACAAAACCTGAGCTTATATACCGATTACCTCAATAGCTTCGGAAATATTGACGTCGATTGGGAAGTTGTCTTTGATTTTAAGGTCAATAATTTTGTTAGGGCAACCTTTGGCTCGCACATTCGTTATGATGATGACATAAAAATTTTGGAGGAAGTTCAGAATGAAGAGGGAACAGAATTTGTTGAAACAGGAGCTAGAATTCAATGGAAACAGGCCTTAAATGTAGGTGTGGTTTATGAGTTTTAAATAAAGCCCTTTACCCCAACAATTATTGCAACCGTGAGTAAACTATCGAATAGGAATAGGGTAGAAAAAAACTTAAAATTCGATACCCCGCTAATTTTATAAAATCGTAGACGCTGTCTAACTTTTCTATCGCTGAGCATCATCCATAAAACAAAAGTTAGGAACAACTTAGTGGATAATGCCAAAATAAGGTTTGGTTGTACCATTATAATACCCATAGTCACCAAGAGCGACCAGAATGACAATGGTTTGTAGTAATTGAAAATAGATTTTAACTGTTTTCGCATATTGGTAATAACGTTTATTCGTACACTTATATTTTGGCTGAAACCTAATTTTTCAGAATTAATCAATCGATAAATAATCGTTACTTTTGATTACAATTTTATAATTAAGAATGCTAGAAAAATTACAAATAGTAAAACAGAGATTTGACGAGGTAAGTGACCTTATTATACAACCTGATATCATTCAAGACCAGAAAAGATACGTATCCCTTAATAAGGAATATAAAGATCTACGTATCCTAATGGACAAGCGCGACAATTATATTGAACTTACCGATAATTTAAAGGAAGCTGAAGATATTATAGCGAATGGCCAAGACCCTGAGATGATAGAAATGGCCAAAATGCAGTACGATGAGGCCAAGGAGGCTATACCTGCCTTGGAAGACGAAATCAGATTTTTGTTAATTCCCAAAGACCCCGAGGATGCCAAAAACGCAGTAGTTGAGTTACGGGCAGGTACGGGTGGCGATGAGGCCAGTATTTTTGCGGGAGATTTATACCGTATGTACACCAAATACTGTGAAAGCAAAGGATGGAAAGTAGATACCGTTGATTTTAGCGAAGGCACAAACGGTGGTTTTAAGGAAATTCAATTTGAAGTTTCAGGCGAAGATGTTTACGGCACCCTGAAGTTTGAGGCTGGTGTGCACCGCGTTCAACGGGTGCCACAAACCGAAACCCAAGGTCGGGTACATACCAGTGCTGCAACTTGCATGGTATTTCCTGAAGCCGAAGAATTTGATATTGATATTGACCCAAAAGATGTAAGGATTGATTATTTCTGCTCATCTGGGCCAGGTGGACAATCAGTAAATACGACCTATTCAGCAGTGCGATTAACCCACGAACCTACAGGGTTGGTAGCTCAATGCCAAGATCAAAAGTCCCAACACAAAAACAAGGAAAAGGCCTTTAAGGTGTTGCGTTCCCGTCTTTACGATTTAGAGCTGGCAAAAAAACAGGAAGAAGATGCTGAAAAACGGGGTAGTATGGTTTCTTCCGGTGATAGAAGCGCCAAGATTAGAACCTACAATTATCCTCAAGGCAGGGTGACCGACCATAGAATCGGATTGACACTCTATGATTTACAAAATATCATCAATGGAGACATCCAAAAAATAATTGACGAACTCATGCTGGCTGAAAACACCGAAAAGCTGAAAGCTAGTGATGAGCACTTATGAATTTAAAAGCCCCCTAGCCCCCAAAGGGGGAATTAGAAACTGAAATTGAATATGCTTGTCCGCCGAAGCTGATGCGTAGGTGAGAACCTTGACCTTTGAACAAAGAACCAAGAACCAAGATGGCAGGATGCAGGACAAGAGAGATGAGAAATGAGAAATGAGAGGAAAAACAGTTTTAAACTCAAACCTGAAACCTTAAACCTGCTTGTCCTCAGAATCCGCCCGTAGGCGGAGAAGGAGGGAAACTTTAAACTCCTAAACTTTCAGCTGTAAAAAATTTGTAACCTTAAACCTTAAGCTCAATGACCATTAACTGCAATGGAAAACTTATCGACCTCAGCACTCCAAAAGTAATGGGGGTTCTCAATCTTACCCCAGATTCATTTTACGATGGTGGGAAATTTAGAAGCTCTTCAGATATCCTGAGACAGACCGAAAAAATGCTCAATGAGGAAGCAAGCTTCATTGATGTTGGTGGATATAGCTCTAGACCAGGTGCTGATTTTGTTTCGGAGGAAGAAGAGTTGCGACGCGTGATTTCGGTAGTTGAATTATTGACCAAAACTTTTCCTGGAATATTTATTTCAGTAGATACGTTCAGAAGTCAAGTTGCGTTGAAATCAGTTGAAGCAGGAGCATGCATAATCAATGATATTTCAGCCGGTCATCGAGATGATAATATGCTTAAAACTGTTTCTGAATTATCTGTGCCCTACATCATGATGCACAGCCGTGGCACCTCAAAAACTATGCAGCAGCACACAGATTATAATGACTTATTAAAGGATATTCTATTCTATTTTTCAGAACGAATAGCCAAGGCGAGGGAATTAGGGATTATTGACTTGATAATCGACCCAGGGTTTGGCTTCGCTAAAACCCTTGAGCAAAACTTTGAGCTACTTAATAAATTGGAATTATTAAAAATTGCTGACTTACCAATGCTTATAGGTGTTTCTAGAAAATCAATGATATACAAAACCCTTGAAACAACCTCAGAACACGCCCTCAATGGTACCAGTGTTCTAAATGCCATTGCGCTAACAAAAGGTGCCAAAATATTGAGGGTTCATGATGTAAAGCAAGCCGTTGAATGTGTCAAGCTTACTTCAAAACTTAATTAAGCCTATTTTTCTTGTTAAATTGTTAATTTTACCAAAACACTTCGCTTTTGGACAAGTTTGAATTTTGGGATTTTAGCATCATTGATTTCATCGATGTTTTTCTGGTCGCGATTCTTTTATACTACATCTATAAACTTGTAAAAGGCACCGTCGCGATTAACATCTTCATTGGAATTATTGTAGTTTATCTGGTTTGGAGACTCACCGATTTCCTCAATATGTTCATGCTCAATCGCATATTTGACGGATTCATAAATGTAGGTATCATCGCTCTTATTGTCGTTTTTCAACCTGAAATACGAAAGTTTTTATTGTTATTGGGCTCTACCAACCTTCGTGGTAAGGGCAAATTTTTGAGTAAGTTGAGATTTCTAAAATCTGAAGCTGAAAACAACAACGATATTGTCGCTATTACATCGGCCTGTGATAAAATGTCCGGCTCAAAAACAGGAGCTTTAATTGTTTTAGAGCGAAACAATAGTCTTGACTTTCTTACGAGCACTGGTGATGAAATGAGAATTAAGGTTACCCAACCTATAATTGAGAGCATCTTTTTTAAGAATAGCCCTTTGCACGATGGCGCAATTATCATTGAAAATAATGTAGTAAAGGCCACAAGGGTAATTCTTCCTGTAAGTAACGAACGAAGCATACCACAGCGATTCGGTTTAAGACATCGCGCCGCCATTGGAATTACCGAAAAAACAGATGCACTCGCCTTGGTGGTTAGTGAGGAAACCGGTCAGATTTCCTATATCAAAGGTGGAGAATTTGTCATGTTTAAGGATGTACAGGAATTAACTAATTTACTAAATCAGGACCTGACCTAAATGCAATGTAGAAATTGTAAATATGAACTCTCGGAAACGCATAACTTTTGCCCAAATTGTGGGGCAAAGATTATCAAGAATCGATTGACACTTAAGAATATATGGCAGGATATCAACGAAAAAGTATTTGATGTCGACAACTATCTTCTTAAAACATTTGTGCATTTATTTAAACAACCGGAAGCAGTAATAAATGAATTTATTGCTGGTACCCGCAAAAAATATGTAAATGTCATTCAATATTTTGCATTGTCGCTAACATTAGCAGGGATTCAACTTTATTTACAGAATGCATTTTTTTCTGATGTAATTGCTACGGATACGGCCTTTCTTGGAGAGCTACAAAATTATGAAAATCAAGAAAATAACCCCTTTAAAGATACTAATCTTGAGGATTTCAACAATTATCAAAATCTGTTTTATATTATAAGTGTACCTATATCTGCAATAGCTACCTGGGCAGCATTTTTTATTGCCGGTAAACGTGGATTTAACTTCACAGAACATATTGTACTTAATCTCTATTATTCTGCTCAAATCATAATTATAAATTCTGTAATTACCATTGCGCTATTAAGTTTTGGTATTAAT
>JBCCOJ010000118.1:0-9568 GCA_039025415.1 Bacteroidota bacterium
ATTTAACAAAAACTTGGATTAATAGCCAAAAATATGTTTTAAGAATTTCTGAAAAAGTAGTAGAAAATTTATAAAAAAGTAATGATAAAGTTCTTCAGAAAAATCCGTCAGCGCTTACTCGCTGAAAACCGCTTTAGTAAATACATTATTTATGCCATTGGTGAGATTATACTTGTGGTTATTGGTATTGTAATTGCCTTACAGCTTAATATCTCTTATACCAACAAGCAATCACAAAATACAATCCGTCAGTATTTGTATGAACTTAATAAGGAAATCAATCAGAATAAAGGCATTGTTATTAATGAGTTTGATGATTTGAATAGGAATATTGAAACGTCCAATCAGTATCTAAAAATCATAAATACCCAAAAACCAAATACCGTACAAGATTCTACGCTGACAAATATGATTGGACTACTTGGTCCCACAAATTTATTTCCATTAGCCAATTCGGTTTTCGAAGATCTTAACTCTTCTGGGTTAATCAATACCATAAAAAACGACTCCTTAAAGCGCGATATCATTCTTATTAAAACACGTATTAATTCTTACAACTTTGCAAAAGAGGAATTGGAAGAATCGTGGAATAGGCAACTTCTACCTTATTATACAAAGCACGCCGATTTAATGCATGTTTGGGATTCTATTCATACAGAAAAAATTCCTCCTAATTATATCAAGTTAAACAGAAGTGATTTTATAAATAATAAGGAATTCAATAATATTATTATGAATCGTATGATTCTTTCACTACGATCTTTAGACCGATTAGAACGCATCAAAACACGTTTTGAAGAGCTACAAAATGATATAGATAAATACTTAGAAGCTAATGATTAAATTCTTTAGACATATCCGTAAATCCTTATTAGAAAAAAACAAAATGGGAAAATACTTTAAATACGCCGTAGGTGAAATTTTACTCGTTGTAATTGGCATCCTTATCGCGCTTCAGATTAACAATTGGAATGAAAAAAAGAGCGAAAAGGATAAGCTCAATGAATATTTAGTAGCATTTAAGGAAGAAGTAAAAGGAAATATTGGAAGGTTAGAAAGAGCCGAAGATAGATCTGATGTTGCTATTCAAAGAACCAAAAATTTAATTCGAGTAATGAATAGTGATTCAGCCAAATATTTGTCTTCTAAGGATCTTTATGCGCGATCAAATTTTGTAGGGCCAGTCACTAAAATTGAATTGTTTAGTTCTGTTTATAAAGATCTTATTAATTCAGGTACTTTAAAAACTTTAGAAGAGTCGAGTCTTAAGCGAAGGATTTTTCAAATGGAGCGGGAGTTCGAAAATTATGATGAAATTGTTGTTAGTGCTAAAAAAATCTGGGACGATTTTTTATTACCCTATTACCATGAACATCAAAACGTTTTAGGGGTTTGGAACAATGCAAGAAAAGAAGAAGCAATACCAATTACAGCATTTAATAATGACATGGATGCCTTCGTGAATAACAGAAAATATACGAATATATTGACATCAAGAATTTTTCAACTTACCAATATAAAGGTAATTGCAAATTATATGAAGGTCGATTATGACAAATTGATAGAAGATATAGATACTTACCTCGCAGATGAATAAATTCTTTAGACATATTCGTCGTTCACTAATCCAAGAAAATAAAATGGGAAAATATTTTAAATACGCTATTGGTGAGATATTACTTGTAGTTATAGGGATTCTTATTGCGTTACAGATTAATAATTGGAATGAAAACCGTTTGGAACGCATTCAAGAGGAAGAACTTTTAATGTTATTAAAAAATGGAATAGCAAACGATAGTAGGGAGTTGCACGAGGTGCTCAATGGGATTCAAAATGATGTACAAAGAACCACTAGAATCCTCAATCATCTTAAATCAAAAAACAGCTACCCAGACTCCTTATATTCTGACTTTGCCGCACTTTCAATAAACAGGTCGGTTAATTTTAACCAAGTAGCCGTCAAGGCCTTTGAAAACAAGGAAAATTTAGTTAAAAACAATGATTTGCGTTATACCATTCTAAATCTGTACAACAATCTTTACGCAACCATCGAAAGTCAAACGGCCAATCAACGTGCAAATACCAGAACGTTTAATAGACCTTTATTGAAAAAAAAATTTATTTACCCAGAGGACGTTTTATATAAACAAGTTAATGGTGACTCTGTTCCTTTCTTCCCAATCAAGCCGATTGACTTCAAGCAATTAAAAAATGATGTGGAGTTTAATAATGCAGTAAAAACCTCCAAAATCAACTTAAAAGTGCTTGAGTCGAGATTAAAGGACGTCTTAAAAGCTATTGATAATGTCCAAAATCTCATAGCGGTTGAATTGAAGTAATAATATGATAAAATTCTTTAGACATATTCGGAAAAGTTTAATTCATCAAAACAAAATGGGAAAGTACTTTAAATATGCAATTGGCGAAATTCTTCTTGTAGTCATTGGTATTTTGATTGCACTTCAAATAAACAACTGGAATGAGGAAAGGATACAAGCTAACAAAGAGGTTGTTTTTTTAGCAAATATCAATAAAGAGTTTAGAGAAAACAAAAAGCAACTAGACTCTGTAGTCAATAGCCACAAACTAGTTTTTGACAATTGTAGCAAAATCATCACATATTTTCCAATTAAGGAAAAACCTTCGCAACAGGAATTAGAATCCCTCGCTCCTCTGTTATTTCATTCGTTTGGCGGCACTACATTTAATCCTTCACAGTCAAGTATTAGAGCACTCTCAAGTTCTTCGTCATTTAATATTATTAAAGATGAAAAGCTAAGAGATTTATTAATTTCTTGGAATGATTTGATTATCGATTATCAAGAAGAAGAAATTGATGCCAGAACTTATATAAGAACCCAATATGATCCATACATGTCTAAGCATTTTAGTTGGAAGTTTAACTTTAGTGACCCAAGGAATGATTTAAAAGCATTACAAACGCTCGAATTTGAATATATGATAAAAAATAATCGTGAATTGTTAAACCAAATTCTAAACGAAAACGGCGAGTTGCAAAAACTTAGCAAAACCATAGATATGATCATTCATTTATCAAACCCAAAATCATGATTAAATTCTTTAGATTATCGAAACACAATTTTGCTTTTGCAAAATCAAATGTCCTGTGGACTCCCGATAGCTATCGGGATGGTGAAGATAGCCGCTTGCGGAAAAATAAAAATTGACAGATGATAAAACTTTTTACAAATATTAGAAGAAAGCTACTCACTGAAAACCGTTTCAAAAAATATGTATTGTACGCTATTGGGGAAATCATTCTTGTGGTTATTGGGATTTTGATTGCGCTTCAGATTAATACATGGAATCAAAATAAAAAAGATAAAAAACTAGAAGAGCAATACTACTGCCGGTTATTAGAAGATGCTAAACAAGACCGCAGAAATTATGATAATCAACTGAGTTTGCTAAGGGAAAAGATTAGTGCTAACAATGTCTTAATTCAAAGACTGCAAAATAGGGATACACCTTTAGATAGTATTGCGCCCCTTATTTTAGAATCTATTAAATATTCTGTTCAAGACATGACGGCAACAACAAATGCTTTTGAGGATATAAAGTCTAGTGGTAATCTAAACATTATTAAAGACCTGGAAGTTAAAAGTACGCTAACATCATACTACGGTACAATGCGAAGTACAAATTCGGTTATAGAAAGTAACAGTAGGGCCGTTACAGAAAAACGCTTCCTTTTGAAAAAAGACTTAATCAATACCGGCTTTATAAAGCTTGTTGAAGATTTTAATGTCATAGATACCTCAATAGTAGACCTTAAAGCCTTAAAATCCCAAACTCGGTTTACAGAAGATATAAGACTAGGTCTTATTAACGATGCCTTATTCTATATAGGGCTCAACTCTAGAAACAAGCAACTTTTGGAGTTCAATGAAGACCTCATAAATTCGACAATACAGTACCTTGAAACAAAATGTACTCATTAGTATGATTAAGTTCTTTAGACATATTCGCCGTTCACTAATCCAACAAAACAAAATGGGCAGGTACTTTAAATACGCCATTGGTGAAATACTTCTAGTTGTTATTGGGATTGCCATAGCACCCCTCTGATTTACAATCACCTTTAAATTCATAACTTTCAGCTAAAGACGCCAATGGATTTTAAGAATGATGCAATCCACTCAAATTGGCATGAGCCCGAAAACTAAACTGGATTATGGGCAGATAGACACTAATTATATATCATTATCATAAGCCTTCTTAATCAACTCCGCCTTACTGTTAATATTTAGGGTTTTGTAAATGGCCTTAATATGACTCCTAACGGTATCGATAGAAACAAACAAATCATTAGCAATCATTTTATAGCTTTTACCTGCAACAATACCATCTACAATATCTTTTTGTCTTGCAGTTAAAAGTTCTGACCTGTTTTTATTTGGCGCAAAGCGATTGACAATTTTTCGGGCAATGGACGGAGACATATACGAGCCGCCCTGATTGACCACCTCAACAGCTTCAAGAATCTTTGCCAACGGGGTGTTTTTGGAGAGATATGAGCATGCGCCAGCAGAAAGCGCACTAAAAATCTTGTTATTATCTTCAAAGGTGGTGAGCATTATTATATCAACATCAGGGAGTTGATTCAGTAGTAGTGGAATGCCCTCAATACCCGAAATCCCCAATAAATTTATATCCAAAAGGATAATGTCCAGCTGCTCCTTCTCATCTATAACTACGTCTAAAAACCCTTCCACAGAGCTAGATGATGTTACGCATTCAACATGGTCTTGAGCACCAAAGAAATCCTTTAAGCTTTCTTGAATCAAAATATCATCCTCTATTAGTGCTAGTTTAATCATATCTATTTCCCGTATAAACGGGAATCTCTTGTTTTTTAATTATGGAATTAAATTAATACGTGGATTTTATAAGTCTAAAGTTATGATTTTACCACTTACCTAAAACCACATTAAGATGTGGAATTACATCTGAAACGGCAATTCCAGATAAATACCAAAACCATCACTATGATTAAAGTCAAGTTTCGCCTCCAGCTGTTCTGCTCGCATTTTCATGTTAGCCAACCCCAAACCAGTGGATTTGTAAGCTTTCTTTTTACTGCCATTGTCCTTTATCGAAAACTGACAGTTTCTACCTGTATTGATAATTTTGACGTTTACGGACGTGGCATCAGAGTGTTTAACGATGTTGTTGATGGCTTCCTTATAAATTAAAAAGAGGTGCTGTTTGGTCTGTGCCTGTAATTTTTTCTGAGGATTCTTAATTTCGACATCGTTTAGTTGAAAGGCTATATCCCTTGGCAATAATAATTCTTCGGCCAATTCGCGCATGCGTTCGATTAGGTCGGCGACGGTTTCCCTTCTGCTATCAATACTCCAGACTAAATCGCGCATTTGTGACACCGCATTTCTGCTAATGGATGCAATTTTATGAAGCCTTTTTTTGTCTTGTTCGTTGGCATTTGCTTCTAAAAGTTCAGTCTGCATGGCTAATCCAGATAATAAGGAACCCACGTCGTCATGAAGGTCACTGGAAATTCTCGTACGCAGGCGTTCCATAGCTAAAACTTGTCGTAAGCGGTATCTGAAAATGGAATATGCAATTCCCAAGAATACCAAGATGATTAAGGCTAGAAACCACCATTGCTTGTAAAAAATCTGTCTTACGGTTATCGGTACGGATAAAATCGAAGCACTTTGGTTGCCTCTGGCATCAGTGCCCTTAACTTTAAGTACATACTCGCCCGCTGGTAATTTATTGTAGCGAACAGAGCTTGAATGGCCCTGATAAAACCATCGCTCTTCAAACCCCTCTAACTTGGTGCTGAATGAATTTTTTTCATTTTGAAAATAACTAGGCATCATCCAGTGCAATTCGATATATTGATCATATGGGGAAACCACGATTTGCTTTGGTGGTTTTTGGGCATAATCTAATTTGTAAAAATTTTTATGACGACCATTGTAGCCATTTAGTCCAACAAATTTGATTTCGGGAGCTAGTTGGGTTGTTTCTATTTCATTGGGAAAAAAAGCATTAATCCCATTCATACCACCAAGATAAAACTGCCCTTCACTATTCTTGTAAAAGGAAGAAAAATTAAATTCGTTATGGGATAGTCCATCTTCAGTGTAAAAGTTCTGGAATTCTTTGGTAATCTTATTGAACAATGATAGGCCGTTGTAAGTTGCTATCCACAACTTATTTGGGCCTTCGGGTAGAATGGCTACCACATTATCATCTGGTAAACCATCATTTTTATCATAATTTATAATGGCTTTGCCATCATGAGATAGGTGCGTTAGACCACCGCCATAGGTGCCTATCCATATACTTTTATCGATATCCTCTTCGATGCACAAAACTGGATTTTTACCTATTTTAGAAGAAAAATTATGATCATACGATTGAATTATTTTCCCACTCAAATGTACTTTAATAATACCATGACCACGTGTACCTATCCATACACAGTCTTTATCCCTACTTTCTTCAAAGACATCTAGATTTCTTATTTCAAAAGTTTTGAGTGAATCCTGAAATACGGCACGATGGTTCAGCGTTTCGGGATCAAAGACGGTAAGGTGTTCCGTGGTAAAACCAAAAAGTAAGCGTCCATCCCTAAGTCTTACTAGTGGGTTAGGCCCGTGAATATTATTATAGTCTTTAAACTGGTCATGAATTTTGGTGTATCCAGTTTTTAAATCTATCTCACAAATGCCGTTTCCTATGGCGTAGGCCTTGGTTTGACTACTATCGGTTACGATAAAACTGGCATCATACATGAGGTTCAGGGGTTTTCCGAAGGTGGTTGTTAAGGGTAGCGAATCTAATTGTCCTGTTTTTGTTTTATACCATAGTTGATGTTTGGTTTCACAGAGTGAAAATAGGCGTCCATCGGCATCTTCACAAATACCGCGCATGGAATGTCCCCAACCTTCTTTGGTAGATTTAAATAGGTTTTCAAACAATTGTTTTTGTGTTCGTACCTTAAACAGACCATTATCGGTAGCAATCCAAAGTAAACTGTTTTTGTCAATAAAAAGATTATTGATTTTAGAATAGTCAAGTTTTGATTTCAGCAGCAACGTATAATCATTAAAATGACCGTTAGCATCCATACGATAGAGGGCCGTATCGCTGGCAAACCAAATGCTACCTTGGGTATCTTCTATGGCACGACGTATGATTTCCTTTGTTTTAAAAATAGTTTCTGAGGCTCGGGTTTTTTCGTCGTAAACATCAATACCACCTCGCGAAGGAGGGAAATAATAGTGCTTATTATGGCTATCAAAAAATTGTGGTAGGTAATGTATGTCATCGCCATTCCAGTCATACGTATCTAGTAAGTGATTTTCTAACAGTTCGCCTTTAGGGCTGTATTTATAGGTGCCGTTAGTAGTTGCCCACCATACAAAGCCCTCAACATCAAAAGTGAGATTGTTAAAAACATAGCTAACCTTATCGGTTGTGGCCCAAGTGTTGAATTTACCGTTTTCAAGTTTTTTTAAGTACAGTTTTGGGTTTTGCTTTTTGGATTGATTGTGATTATCGGTCACTACCCAAATAGTATTGTCTGGCGATTGATAAATTTCTAGAATCCGATTATTTAGGAGTCCTTTAGCATCAAATGCTAAAATGGAATCTTCAGAGATGTTGAGTTTAAAGAGTCTGTAATTAGCTATAAACCATACTGAATTATCAGAAGCATCATAAATTATATTGGTCAATATAAAATCCTCTTCAATAAAAAATGGATTCTGCTTATCACTGGTATAGGCTTTAAAATTGATTCCGTCATAACGATTAAGGCCTTGCCTTGTGCCAATCCATAACAAACTATTGTTGTCCTGAACAATATCTGATACATCCCTAAACAAGAGACCATCGGCCGTGCCAAGCACATCAATTTGAGATGGATTTTGGGCGTGTATTTCTCCTGTAAAAAACCAAGAAAAAAGAAAAATTAAAAGATAAACTGAAGTTGAAAAGGACTTCAAATGGTTATGGTTGGATTAATAGCTATCAACCAAATATACAAAACCAGAGATTGTAAAACCACATTAAGATGTGATTGACCTGCCGTAATCTCTAATATATATTGTAAATCAAAGTTTATGATTAAAACTACCAATATAATTTTCAATTAAAATGAAACATTTAGTCTCTATTTCAGTAAAACGAATGCTGGTTTGTATGGCATCTATACTGCTGCTATCAGCGTGTAATCAGGTTGCTGAAAACAAAAGTAATCTCAAAAAAGACCAAACGGTAACAACTAGTAAAGAGTTGGAAAAACCAGATTACTTTTTACTGCGACCCGAGGTGGAAAAAGCGTTTGGTTATTCCCATGCCGTGAAGATTGGAAACAGTATTAAAATCTCCGGAGCTGTAAGTATGGACGAAGCAGGCAATCCAACAGCGGTTGGGGATATAGAGCAGCAGATGAAAAACTGTTATGCCGATTTAGAGAAGATTTTAAAGCATTATGGCTGCACCTTTGACGATGTAGTCAAAGAAGACATTTTCACTACCGATATGGCACAAATGCTAGAAAAATCAGCCTATCGGGCTGAGATTTATAAGAACGGATTCCCTACGGGTACATGGCTTGAAGTAAAGGGGTTGGCACTACCAGAATTTATGGTTGAAATTGAACTTGAAGTGCATAAAACTGAATAAAGAATCAGAGTTTCAAGATGATTAAGCTCTTTAAACATATTAGACAACGACTTCTTTCCGAAGGAAAAACAGGCAAATACTTTAAATATGCCATTGGCGAAATTATTCTGGTGGTTATTGGTATTTTAATTGCCCTTCAGATCAACAATTGGAATGAAAATCGAAAAGCTAAAGTACAGGAGCATACCTATTATAAGTTATTATTAGAAGACATAAGTCAAGACAAGGAACAAGCTGTACAACTAAAAACTTCAAACGAAAACCGGATCAACAGTATTAATGAAGCGCTTAGGGAAATACAAAAAGTAAAACCTAGTTCTCTAGCTTTTGGTCAAGAATGGCTGGCTTCGAATCGACAATACCAGAATATATTTCGACTAAATAATGCGGCCTATTCAGATATTAAGTCTAGCGGAAAATTGAATATCATAAAGGATAAAACCATTACAAAGGCGCTAAATACCTACTATACAAACATTTCCAATTATACCGAACTAATGTCCTCTAATACCAAATTATTAGATATTCAATATAATAGAATGGAAAGTTGGTTAGATACCGGTATTTATCAAGCGTATCTTTCCAATCCTGCCCGGAACTACATCTTTGCTGAAGATGTTAAAAGGCAACTTCTAAGAGATTTACCAGAATACATTTCAGAATCAAACCAACAACATCTTTATGATATGGCCCTCACCTTTAGCTTAATTATTGCCAGACGTGCAGAGGTTATGATTCTCATTGAAAATGAAGTTGATGTTATGAAAACCCCAGGACCAGAAGGAAAAGACGGCCTATCACGAAGCGGGCCATGCAATCGTTGGACTGAAGCTGAGCAAGACCGATCCGGTCTACAAGGCAACAATCATCCCACGAGGTGGGG
>JBCCOJ010000119.1:0-9531 GCA_039025415.1 Bacteroidota bacterium
ATTTAAGCCACCTAAAAATCAGTTTCCGACTCACCGTCTAAAAATAGAAACGCGCTTAAAAGGGCGAAAATGGGGAAGAACCAAGAAATTTTTAGGGGGTTGTGCAACGGTTACCATTGTTGTAACACGTTTTTATTTGTTTCTTATCAATTTATATAGCTTTAAAATTCCGATTATCACAAAATGTGAAATCACAAATATTCCTCCATAAAATAGAACAACAAGAGAATTTCCATATCTGAAATTTTCGGCATCTGAAAATACATAAATCATTATTAGAAAATAAATTCCAAAAAAGAGAAAATTCCATTTATAGAATGTCTTATCATTTGATTTCAATAGTCCAAATGATAGAAATCCAATCATTAATAAATATGCCATATAAAGCATTGCAAATTCGCTATCTGTTGGAAACATTCTATTCTTTTTCTTTTATGAATTTCAAAAGGTCAATTAAATGTTGCTCCGAATGAGTTCTCATAGAAAACTCAAATTCCCAAAGAGCATCCATTTCGCTTGTGTTGTCCATTTTCCATTTAACAACCAACATATCTTTTATTATATCAGTCAAGTCATCCAATGCGTCTCCAATTCCGATTTCCACATTTGGTTCCATTTCCTTTAAGTCCAAAACCATTGAATACCAATCCAAATCTGGAAAGTTAGATTTTACATTTGTCTTTATTTCGTTGTAATCAAAGTCAGGTTCTTCTTCATAATCCGTTTCGTCAAATTCAAATTCTACATTTAGAAATTCCGAGTAAATTCCGACCAATAGTTTTTTTAGGACATCAGTTTTGTCGGTCAATTCCACTTTTGGATTTATTCCGAATTCCGTGATTTGGTCTATTAATTTTCTTAATTCACTCAATTTTGATGGTTTGGGTAAATGTGTTACAACAATGGTATAAACGTACTGGTACATTTATTTCTTTTTTACTAGTATACCAAATCTAATCCAATTTTTACAATACAAATCATAAAAGACATATTTGTTTTTGATTTTCAGTGATTTAAAAAAAGGAAGCGGTAGCAAACGTTTATAATTATTTGTAAGCGTTTGCAAACACATAACTCACATCTATGTTTATAAATCAATCAGAAGCAGCCCCAATAAAAAAGACCACCCCTTCAGGTGGTCTCTTATATTCAGTTTTTGCTTGAAAACTATCTAATCGATTTTCAATAGTTTTGCTATCAACGTTTTACTTAACGCATCAGGCGCAATCGGCTTAAACCACTTGTTTTTCCAAAGCCATAAAATGAGTCGTTTCCTCATTGTAAAGCGGAATGATTTTAACCTCACACTTGTAGGTCGAATTGTCCTTTCGATGGTTGATTATAGTATCGGTAAAGGGTTTTTCGAGTTGAATCTTTGACTTAAATCTCGCTTTGGTTTCAAGAGAAGTACTTTTGCCCTGCAAAAACCTAGGGGTTTTGTCCAAAGCATAAGACTTGGGATATCCGGTCATGGCAGTAAAGCCCTCGTTAACCCAAATTATCTTTTGATTTTTATCAGTAATGATCAGTGCCTCAAAATCAGTTACAGCAAAAGTGAGGTCAAGATTGTTTTGCCATTTAAATTGCTTGGCAAATGAATTTACTTTTTCTAAATCGGTACGCTTTTTGGCTTCCAGTAGCCTTTCATCGTAGCCTTCCATAAAAACATCCCAGCTTAATAGAGGTAGCGGTTCAGATTTCCAAGCGTCAATATTGTATTTAAACCGCTCGTATTCTTCAATGGATAGACTTGATAGGTACATATCCAATGAATTCATAAGTATGGGATTATATTTCATTTGCGTAATATTTCGGTTTAATTTTATTCATTAAGCCATGGCATTGCAATAATATCATATAGCGTTTTGATTTCTATGCAATCCTGTAAAAACAATTATGATTTTTGAGCCTTGACCAACACTTTCAATTCAATCTCATCGTTGATAAACTTATCGCCCAGATTGTCAAAAATTGATTTAGAACCATAATTGACGCCCCATTGCGTTCTATCAATGGTAAAGGCATCACTCTCTAAGGTCATGGTATCGCCTTCATAGCTTATACTCACGGGAAAGGTGATGTTCTGTTTTTTACCCTTCATGGAAAGATTTCCGGAGAGATTGGTCTGTCCTGCCGCAATCGATTCGGTACTTGTCACTTCAAAAGTAGCCTCTGGGAAGCTCTCTACATTAAAGAAATGGTCGGTCTTTCCCTCAACTGTGCCTTTGAGATGCGCTTCAAGATTTGCTTTCCCATCGCCTTCAAGGTCGGTCACGGTAATGGAGGCCATATCAATGGTAAAGGTGCCACTTTGTAATTTACCATCATCAACCATCAAATTTCCGTTTTCTATATTTATCGTACCAGTATGGGCTTCAGTAGGCTTAAAGCCTTTCCAGTCAATTTTAGAATCCGTGACATTTACAACGTAGGCTAAAGAAGTACTTTCACTAACTGCGGCAGCCTCGGCTTCGCTGGTTTTTGCTTTGTCTGCCTTTTCTTGACAACTGGTCAAGACAAATGCAACTAACATGATTTTAAATAGGTTTTGGGAAATGCGTTTCATTATTAGTGGTTTTTAGGTTATATGTTTTGCAAAAATAAGTGTTTCAACGACCATTCTCAAATTTAAGGTGTACTGGCAAATAATCCCGTGACATTTTGACATTTTAACTTTTATGGCAGTACTTTTGCCAATTCTGTTAACAGAATAAAAGAACTTGGAAATGAGTAAAAAAAATAAAAATAAAGAAACCGATTCAGAATTAAACAACAACGCAGAAGTCAATACTACCGACACTATGGAAGCTCAAGAGGAGACCGTTGAGGCTAAAGTTGAGGAGGTAGAGGAGTTGACTATTGAAGAGCAACTGCACGAAGACTTGGCAAAAGAGAAGGATAAATTTATGCGTCTCTTCGCTGAGTTTGAAAATTATAAAAAGCGCACCACCAAAGAGCGTATTGATTTATTCAAGACCGCGAGTCAGGATTTAATGGTGTCATTATTGCCCATTTTGGATGATTTTGAACGCGCCCTGCTACATATTGAAGACGATATGGAAGCTGAAGAACTACGCAAGGGTGTGTTGCTTATTTACAATAAATTATTGAACACCTTGAATCAAAAAGGTTTACAGGTCATTGAATTGAAGTCTGGTGATGTATTTGATGCCGATGTACACGAAGCAGTAACCCATATTCCAGCTCCTGAAGAAGATTTGAGGGGGAAAATCGTGGACGTCGTCGAAAAGGGCTATAAGCTTGGTGAAAAAATAATACGTTTCCCCAAGGTTGTGATAGGGAAGTAATCCTTCATCTTAGTTGAAACGTTACGAATTTTACAAATAGGTTTATCCATTAAACCTTAAATGATAAATATGGCAAAAAGAGATTATTACGAAGTATTGGGCGTTGGTAAAAGCGCATCTGCCAGTGAGATTAAGAAAGCTTATCGCAAGATGGCCATTAAGTACCATCCTGATAAAAATCCCGATGATAAGGAAGCTGAGGCTAAATTCAAGGAAGCAGCCGAGTCCTACGAAATCTTAAGCAACCCTGACAAGAAATCACGCTACGACCAATTTGGCCATCAGGCATTTGAAGGCGGTGGCTTTGGCGGCGGCGGTATGAATATGGACGACATTTTCAGCCAGTTCGGGGATATCTTTGGTGGCGCCTTTGGTGGCGGTGGCGGATTCTCAGGCTTCGGCGGTGGTTTTGGTGGTGGCGGCCAACGTCGTGTCAAGGGAAGTAATCTAAGGATTAGGGTCTCACTTACCATGGAAGAAATCGCCAACGGTGTTGAGAAAAAAATCAAGGTAAAACGAAAGGTCCAAGCACCGGGTACAACTTATAAAACCTGTACCACCTGTAACGGTACCGGGCAAGTAACACGAGTGACCAATACCATACTGGGTAGAATGCAAACCGCGTCAACCTGTCCAACCTGTGGTGGGGCCGGTCAAATCATTGACAAAAAACCGAGTGATGCTGATTCCCAAGGTTTAAAGGTCAAGGAAGAAACGGTATCTGTCAAAATCCCAGCTGGTGTTGAAGATAGCATGCAGCTTAAGGTAACCGGCAAAGGTAATGAGGCGCCTGGCAACGGGATTGCCGGCGATTTACTCGTAGTTATAGAAGAAGCAGAACACCCAACATTAAAGCGCGAGGGGGACAATTTGCATTACGATTTATATGTTAGTTTGCCTGATGCGGTTTTGGGTACTTCCAAGGAGATTGATACCGTGACCGGAAAAGTAAGAATCAAGGTAGAAGCAGGGGTGCAATCAGGAAAAATTTTGCGCTTACGCGGAAAAGGAATCCCGAGTATCAATGGCTACGGAAGTGGCGATTTACTGGTGCACGTGAATGTTTGGACGCCTAAAACCTTAAATAAGGAACAGAAGCAATTTTTTGAGAGCATGCGTGATAATGAGCACTTTGAACCCAAGCCAGAGAGCGGTGACAAGTCCTTTTTTGAAAAAGTTAAAGATATGTTTTCCTAAAAGATGCTGTTTTAAAAATAAATACTATATTTGATTATCACTAAGTTCTTTTTAGTGATAATTTTTCTTTTTCATAGCAATTTTTTCCCATCCTTAATTTATTAAGGGTGGTTTTTGTTTGTTAAACCCACAACAAAAAAGCCCCTGAGGGCGCATTTTGTTGGGCTAGGTTTAACAATCCCGCTGAATAGCGGGATTTGTTTCTCGCACTTACTTGCTAGTTTCTTCAAAGTTTTGCTTTTTAACGCACATCATGGCTGCAGACTTAATTTGACGAACCCACAACAAAAAAGCCCCTGAGGGCGCATTTTGTTGAGCTAGGTTTAACAATCCCGCTAAATAGCGGGATTTGTTACTTATACTTACTTGCTAGTTTCTTCAAAGTTTTGCTTTTAAGCACCTCAGAATCCTAAAGAGAATAACGATGCCATTGCGAACGACGTGTGGCAATCTCCACCTTGCAATCCATTGTTAATTGTGGATTGCCTGCCCTCCGAATCCGCCCCATGGTGGAGAAGGCGGGCTTCGTACTTCGTCCCTGTCTGCCGACAGGCAGGCTTGCAATGACGGGTTAAGTTTTATTTTATTCGAGAATAGTAATAATAGTACCGTTGTCATTGCGAGGGAGGGACGACCGCGGCAATCTCCTCTTTGAAACTCATTATTATCGTAGATTGCTTCGTACTTCGTCCCGGTCTGCCGACAGGCAGGCTCGCAATGACGGATTATTTTTTTTTATTTCAGATTAATAACTACCGTAACACTGTCATTGCGAGGGAGGAACGACCGAAGCAATCCCCTCTCTGAAATTTACTGTCAATCTCAATTTTATTAAAAGCAACAACCAAATTCCACAAGGACAAGCCTAATCTAAATTTCCCAGCATATAAACTTACAATCACTCCCAACATCCTTATATTTGTGAGTTAGCTACACAATTGAATTTTGCTATTATCTTATGCTTAACAACCTCTTAGTTACTGAAAACGTTTCCAAAAACTTCGGAAATTTTAAGGCTTTGAACGATGTGTCCATTTCAGTTCCGAAGGGAAGTATCTTCGGACTCCTTGGGCCTAATGGCGCAGGTAAAACTACGCTAATTCGAATAATCAATCAAATTACCATGCCTGATACTGGTAGGGTTATTTTGGACGGTGAACCCCTCAAGCCTATCGATGTTCAAAATATCGGATATCTACCAGAAGAACGTGGTCTATACAAAACCATGAAGGTAGGGGAGCAAGCACTCTATCTGGCTCAATTAAAGGGTTTGAGCAAACAGGAGGCCAAATCCAGATTGAAACATTGGTTTGATAAGCTAGACATTGGGGATTGGTGGAACAAAAAAATCCAGGAATTATCGAAGGGCCAGGCGCAAAAAATCCAGTTCGTGGTTACGGTGCTGCACAAACCCAAACTGCTCATTTTTGATGAGCCATTCTCAGGTTTTGACCCTATTAATGCCAATTTAATCAAAGACGAAATTCTTCAACTTAGGGACGAGGGGGCAACGGTAATCTTTTCGACCCATCGTATGGAGTCAGTTGAGGAACTTTGTGACCATATCGCGTTGATACACAAGTCTAACAAGATATTGGATGGTAAATTGACCGATGTTAAACGTCAGTTTAAAACCAATACGTTTGAGGTTGGCCTCAATACTGAAAATATTGATGCGCTTACTGCGGCTATTGAAGAAAAATATGCGGTCTTACCAGCTACCTTCAAAAATTTGAATGAAGATTTGAAATTGAATATTAAGCTCAACGGCAATGATACTTCTAATGATTTACTACGGTTTTTGACTAACAAGGCTGAGGTCAATCATTTTGTGGAGGTCATCCCCAGTGCCAACGATATTTTCATTCAATCTGTAAAAAATAATTAAAATGAACCATTTACCACTCATTATAAAAAGGGAATACCTAACCAAGGTGCGCAATAAATCCTTCATCATCATGACCTTTGTGAGTCCGTTGATATTTGCGGTCCTAATTGCGGTCGTGGCGTTTTTATCCCAATTGAATAAGGACAAATTGCGTAAAATTTCAGTTTTAGACGAAACGGGAATGTTCAGCGAGGTATTTACCGATACCGAGGAAACTAAATATGCCTTCCTCGAAGGTGTTGATTTAGAAACCTCAAAAGAGTTGATTAAAAACAATGAGGATTTTGGATTGTTGCATATTGTAAAAAGTCCGGATTCTGCCGATATCGTTGATAACGTGAGGTTTTATTCAGACGAGTCACCGTCGCTTTCCATTATATCTGGTCTTGAAAATAAAATTGAGAAAAAGTTATCTAATGTCAAGTTGGAAATTAATGGTGTTGACCTTCAGAAAATAGAAGAATCAAAAACCCGTATCAATATTGCGCAAGAGAACTTTACGGGTGAGCAAACTTCAAAAATTGATAATATCTTGAAATTGGCCTTTGGTGGCGCTGCTGGTTACTTATTGTTTATGTTCATTATTATTTATGGTAATTTGATAATGCGCAGCGTCATTGAGGAAAAAACCAGCCGAATCATTGAAGTGATTATTTCTTCAGTAAAACCCGTCCAGCTTTTAATGGGTAAGATTGTGGGCACCTCTTTGGCCGGATTGACCCAATTTGCAATTTGGGTGGTTTTGGGCGGAATTCTGGTTTTTGCAATGACCTCTATATTTGGTATTAGCTTAGCCGAAATGCAGACCCCACAACAGGAAATGATGCGTCAAGCCATGGAAAACCAGGCGATGAACAATGAAATTCAAACTGCATTTCAATCCTTTTTCAATTTACCATTATTTAATTTGGTGTTTGCGTTTCTCTTCTTTTTCATTGGGGGCTACTTGTTGTATAGTTCGCTCTACGCTTCGGTAGGTGCAGCGGTGGATAATGAAACGGATACCCAGCAGTTTATGTTGCCAATCATCATGCCGCTCATTTTAGCCGTTTATGTTGGCGTTTTTACGGTAATTGATGACCCACATGGCACAGTTTCAACGGTTTTCTCTTTTATTCCGCTAACTTCGCCAGTAGTCATGCTCATGCGTATTCCCTTTGGAGTACCGATATGGCAACAAATTCTAAGTTTCGTAATTTTAATTGCAACCTTCACGTTTACAGTGTGGATTGCCGCAAAAATATATCGTGTTGGTATTTTGATGTACGGGAAAAAACCAAGCTATAAAGAATTGTACAAGTGGATTAAGTATTGATAATGATTCAGGATTTAGAGGAAGTTAAGACTAAAATCGAAGAAAGTTCAGTTTGGGAAGGTGTCAAGGTCTTTCTCAATCAGCATATTGATTTCACCAAGGATATTAGTGTTTCCATTTTTGATTTGTTGGTGCTGGCAACGGTCATTTTTATTACCACTATTATCTTGCGCTTAGTACTGCGTTTACTCACCCGAAATCTCCCACCACAGGACAAGAAGAAATTTACCGTGGTTTTTGGTTACTTCCGGTGGCTGGTTTATGTCATCATTTTTTTAATAACCTTAAACGATGTTGGGGTTGACGTAACCGCGGTCTTTGCAGCTTCGGCCGCTTTATTAATTGGTATTGGTCTTGCACTCCAGACTCTTTTCCAAGATATTATTGCGGGTATACTTATTTTGATTGATCAAACCGTTCACGTTGGGGATATTATTGAAATCGACGGCAAGGTCGGTCGGGTAGAGGAGATTAAGTTAAGGTCGACTCGCGCCGTAACCATAGAAAATAAGATTTTGGTCATCCCCAATCATCTTTATCTAGAGAATATCCTACATAATTGGACCCAGAACGGAAATATTGTTAGGGAAAATGTGACGGTTGGGGTTGCTTATGGTAGCGACATCCAACTGGTTAAAAAGCTATTGTTTCAAGCCGCAAGTTCCCATCCCAGTGTCTTATCTGAACCTGAGCCCACCGTTATTTTTACCGATTTTGGTGAAAGCTCCTTGGATTTCAGGGTTGTTTTTACCGTTGCAGATAGTTTTAGGGCGCATTTCCCTAGAAGTGATATCCGTTTTGAAATCGATAGACTATTTCGTGAAAATAACATCACCATACCTTTTCCACAGAGGGATTTACATATTATTCAATCTGAAAATAAGAGCCTTAAATTGAACATAAAATCTTCAGAAGACAAATAGTACCTTTATGACGTTGAGCTTCCGAAGACTTTGTTTGATTCCCATCTTGATTGTTGTCAATTCCACATTTGCCCAATTGACCGATATCGCAAGAATTGAATATAGTTTTATCCCAAAAAGTGATTCTGAAGACCGTTATACCCGACTACGAGCTCTGTTGAATTACCCGATTGAGCTTAAAGAAGATACTTACTTTGTAGTGGGTGGGGAATACAATAATATTCTTCTCGATTTGAATGACAGCTATCCTTTTGATAGGTCTTTGTTTGAAACCATTCACGTCATTGACCTTAATCTTGGCTATACCTTCAAAACCAAAAAGGGATTACGTTGGGGCGCAAAATTCAATCCGAGAATCGCCTCAACCCTCAATTCAAAATTGACGATTGACGATTTTTTCCTCAATGGTGGCGTGTACGTGATAAACGACCGTAGAAAGGACGAAAATTTAAAACGGCCTTTTCGTTTGATTTTGGGATTGACCTATAACGCAACGGCTGGTGTTCCTTTTCCGCTTCCGTTTGTAAGCTATTTTCGTAGACCAACTAAAAAATATTCCTTCAATCTTGGTGTGCCAAAATCAAATATTAAGTATTATTTTAATGAAAAAAATGAGGTTCAATTATTCGTTGGTTTAGATGGGTATTTCGCGCATTTACAAAGGCCTCAGCAAGTTTTAGGTAGGCAAGTTGATAATATTTCAATGTCTGTTGTAGTTTTGGGATTAGGTTATGAATATAACTTTACTAAACATTTACTGGCGTATTTTTACACGGGATATACCCTAAGAATGAATAATATTTTACGTAATGAAGACCAAGATGAGGTGTTTAGATTAGACGATTTAAACGCTTTCTACCTTAGGTCTGGATTAAAATTTAAGATATAATATAAAATGGC
>JBCCOJ010000120.1:0-9459 GCA_039025415.1 Bacteroidota bacterium
CTTGTGGTGAAGATAAATCACAATCTTTAGATGATGTTATTGCATCAAAAGATGTTGCTCTAATTCAAAAAAGGAAAGATGACCTTGTTACCCAGCAACAAAAAATCAATGAGCAAATCAAAAAAATCGATGATGAACTAAAGGAATTAGTTCCAGATCGTAATATTCCATTGATAACAACCTTTACCGCAAAAACAGAGGTATACAAACACTTTTTGGAATTACAGGGCAGTGTTGAAACCAAGCAAAATGTTGTAGTAACGCCAGAGAGTGGTGGTTTCCTGCAAAATATTTTAGTAAAAGAAGGTCAGAATGTTTATGAAGGCCAGCTACTGGCTACCATAGATGACAATGGTCTGGCTCAACAAAAAGCGCAACTTGAAATTCAAGCGCAATTGGCAAAAACAACTTACGAACGCCAAAAAAGGCTTTGGGATCAAAAAATTGGTAGTGAAATTGATTTTTTACAGGCCAAATCCAATTTTGAGGCCCTTGAGCAAAATGTCAATCAATTGAATAAACAACTGAGTAAAACCAATATTCGCGCGCCATTTAGTGGTGTAATTGACGAGGTCATTGCCAAGGAAGGTAATGTGGTTTCTCCTGGGCAAACAGAAATCCTTCGCATGGTAAATCTACAGAACATGTATATTGAAACAGATGTTCCCGAAAGCTATCTTACGAGTATCAAAAATGGAAAAAAGGTAATTGTTGAATTTCCAGTTCTCGGTAAAACCATTGAATCAACAGTTAGACAGACTGGAAATTTTATTAACCCTGCCAATCGCACATTCAGAGTTGAAATAGCTGTTCCAAACGAAGAAAAAAATATAAAACCCAACTTGACCGCTAGATTAAAAATTAACGATTACACCAATGAAAACGCCATTTTGATTCCGCAGAGTATCATATCAGAAAACGCAGCGGGTGAGCAGTATATCTTGGTATTGGACAACAAAGAGGGCGATAAGGCTACCGCAAAACAGGTGGTCATTGAAACTGGAAAGACCCAAGGTGATGTAATCGAGGTTTTGAGTGGTCTAAATAACGAAACTGAAATTGTTGATGAAGGCGCAAGAAGTGTTAAGGACGGGCAGACGGTTAGAATAACGAGTAAGGAAGCGTATAAAGGAAGGTAGATGGCTTACCCGCCGAATCCGCTTTTTGGGCAAAGAAGGAGGGTTGTCGGTTAAAAGAATGAAAAATCTAAAAACGATGGAAGAAATTAAGTTCAAATTTGAAGAATTACAGGTTTATCAAAAGGCTTTGGAATTTTTCGACGACACCTATAAATTGACCAAATTATTTCCGAAGGAAGAAACCTATGGACTTACATCACAATACAAAAGAGCCTCCATTTCAATAGCCTTAAATATTGCCGAAGGTGCTGGGGATACAGATAAACAATTCAATCGCTTCTTGAATATCTCAAACGGTTCTATTAAGGAATGTGTAGTATGCTCCACGGTAGCCAAAAGACTTGAATATATAAATGACCAACAAAATTATGAGGCACGGCTGAAACTTCAAACGCTTTCGAAGATGACAATAGGATTACAAAAATACCTTAAGAAATCGAATGGTTAAATTTAAAAGACCTCAAGACCAGAGACAATAGATATCTCTATTGGTAAAGATGAACGCAACGTCAAACGACAAAAGACAAACGACCAATGACTAATAAAAAAAAGAAAAATCGTAAAAAAGTCGATAAGGAATTCGGCCTTTCCTCGTGGGCAATAAATAACAAAACCACCATGTATGTGGCCATTGCCCTAATATTATTTTTAGGGGGTTCTGCCTATTTTAGTATGCCGAGGGAAAGCTTCCCCGAAATAAAGGAAACCAAAATATATATTAGCTCACTTTATCCTGGTAATACAGCAGAAGACATTGAAAAGCTAATCACTGATCCGCTTGAAGACAAACTCAAGAACGTTAGTAATGTTGTCGAGATTTTATCCACTTCGCAGGAGGATTATTCTATGATTACTGTAGAATTTGATGAGGATATAAGCGTAGAAGCCGCAAAACAAAAAGTCAAGGACGAGGTTGATACCGAAACGTCTGGCGAGGATTGGCCTACCTTCAATGGTGCGAAGGTAGAACCCAATATTTTCGATTTAAGTATGTCTGAGGAAATCCCAATTCTCAACATTAACATTTCAGGAGATTATCCTGTCGAAAAATTAAAGGAATTTGGGGAGTACCTTGAAGATGAAATCGAAGACCTGCCAGAGATAAAACAGGTTGATATTCGTGGAGCCCAGAAAAAAGAGGTTCAAGTTGCGGTAGATGTATATCGCATGATGGCCTCTAAAGTTAATTTTCAGGACGTGGTCAATGCCATTAGCAATGGCAATATGACAATGTCTGCTGGAAACTACATCACCAGCGGCCAAAGACGAACCATCAGGATAATTGGCGAAATTGACGACCCCCAACAACTTCAGAATTTTGTAGTAAAAGCCGAAAATGATAGCCCAATTTACCTAAAGGATATTGCCAAAATTAATTTTCAAGCAAAGGACAAAACCACGTATGCCCGTGAGTTTAATCAGGAAACTGAACTTGGAGAGACCGTAGTCATGCTTGATGTCAAAAAACGAGCTGGTAAAAACATGGTTGCCGCGGCCGAGCAAATTGAAAAAATTGTCGCAGATGCTGAGGAAAACGTCTTCCCATCAAATCTTAAATTAACTATAACCAATGATCAATCCTCAAAAACCATTGGCCAAGTAGATGATTTGGTCAACAATATAATTTTCGGGATTATCTTGGTGGTTACCGTTTTAATGTTCTTCCTTGGTTTTAGAAATGCACTGTTTGTTGGTTTTGCCATACCAATGTCAATGTTCATGTCTTTGATGATTCTAGGAGCTTTAGGCTTTACTTTAAATACAATGATTCTTTTTGGTTTGATTATGGGCTTGGGTATGTTAGTGGATAATGGAATTGTATTGGTTGAAAATGTTTATCGACTCATGGAAGATGAGGGTCTTAGCAGAATCGAAGCTGCCAAAAAGGGGATTGGAGAAATCGCTTTTCCTATAATAATATCTACTGCTACAACAGTTGCAGCTTTTATCCCACTTGGCCTTTGGCCTGGATTGATGGGCCAATTTATGGTGTACTTCCCTAAAACTCTTGGTGTCGTATTAGGATCTTCACTTGTGGTTGCTGTTTTCTTTAATTCAGTTCTGGTATCTCAGTTTATGAAGATTGAAGATAAAGAAATGCCCTTAAAACAAATAGTGAAAATTTCATCTATTCTAGTTGCCTTTGGTTTGGTGATTACTTTTTTCGGAGGAGATTATAAGGGCTTGGGAACAGTTATGATATTTACAGCAGCTCTTTTATGGCTATATAGATTAGTATTAAGAGGAGCAGCAAATAGATTTCAAACTCAGACTTTGGTAAGATTGGAAAACTTCTATGAAAATAGCTTGAGTAAATCTTTTATAGGTAAAAGACCAATTTTCATAGCAATAGGAGCTGTTATCCTCTTCTTCGTTGCTCTTGGGAGTTTCGGGGCTTCGGTAGCCAGCCAAAGAACCAAAATCGAATTTTTTCCAGATAACAAACCCAACCAAATCATTGTTTACATCGAATATCCCGAAGGCACCGATATCGAGAAAACAAATCGAATTACGAAGGAAATCGAGAACCGCGTCTATAAGGTTTTAAATGACCCCGAATATATCAAAGACGGTCAAAACTTCTTAGTAGAAAGCGCCGTTTCTCAAGTAGGCGAAGGCGCTGGAAACCCACAAACTGATGGGGGCTCAGCTGCAGAAATGCCACATAAGGGAAAAATCACCGCATCGATGCGTGAATACAAATATCGCAACGGTAAGGACAGTGAGATTCTCAGACAGAAAGTTCAGGAAGCATTATCGGGAGTTTATCCAGGAGTGCTCATTTCGGTTGAAAAGGATGTGAATGGCCCACCTGCAGGTCCACCAGTAAACATAGAACTTACCGGTAACGATTACGATGAACTAATCAATACTGCAGAACGCATGCGACGTTTTATCAATTCAAAAAATATCGCTGCAATCGACGAGCTGAAGATTGATGTCAATAAAGACAAGCCGGCCATGCAGGTCATTGTAGATCGTGAAAAAGCTGGTGAACTTGGTGTTAGTACAGGTCAAGTGGGAAGTCAACTCAGAAATTCAATCTTTGGAGCTAAAGCCGGAATTTACAAGGAAGATGGCGATGACTTTGATATCTATGTAAGATTCAATGAAGATTTACGCTATAATACGAATGCACTTTTCAACCAAAAAATAATTTTTAGGGACATGGCCTCGGGTCAAATCAAGGAAATTCCCGTCTCTGCTGTTGCCAAACAAAAAAATAATTCAGGTTTTAGCGCCATAAAGCATAAAGATACGCGCCGCGTGGTAACTGTTTACTCTGCTCTAGCCCCAGGTTATGTGGATGCTCAGGCAGTGGTCAATCAAGTTTCAAATGAAATGCGAAATTTTGAAGGACTTCCAGATGATATTACGATAGACTATACAGGACAAATTGAAGAACAGAATAAAGAAATGGCCTTTTTGATGGGCGCATTTTTTACTGGTCTCGGATTGATTTTCTTTATTTTGATTTTCCAATTTAACTCGGTTTCAAAACCAGCGATTATCATGATTGCAATTTTCTTAAGTTTAATTGGTGTTTTTGGTGGCATCGTGATTACAGGTTCGTCTTTTGTAATCTTAATGACAATGATGGGCATCATTTCTCTGGCAGGGATAGTGGTAAATAACGGCGTTGTTCTGCTAGACTACGCCCAGCTTTTGATTGATCGACGCAAACAAAAAATGGATTTGGATGACGATGATTACCTCCCCCAGGAAGCATTGCTTGAAGAAATTATCAAGGCAGGTAAAGCCCGTTTAAGACCGGTATTGCTCACCGCAATTACTACAATACTTGGGTTAATTCCATTAGCGATAGGTCTAAACATCAACTTTTTTACCTTGTTTTCTGAATTAGACCCAAAAATCTACATGGGTGGTGATAATGTTATATTTTGGGGACCACTGGCTTGGACGGTTATTTACGGCCTTTTCATAGCAACGTTCCTAACCTTAATTGTTGTCCCTGTCTTATTCTATTTAGCAATAAGGCTAAAAATGTGGATACGCTCTAAATTTTCAGATAAACCTTTAAGACAAGAAGAAGAGATACAAGCTATCGGTCAAGGGCAGATGGCTTTGGATAAGTAAGTTTTTTAAATAAAGTGTTGAGATTGCCTGTCCTCCGCACGAGACTTCGGAAGGCGGGCTTCGTAGTTCCTCCTTGAAATGACTCGGTTTTTGTCAATACGAGGAGTAAGGCACGAGCGACGAAGCAATCTCACTCAAAGTGAATTATTAATCTCAATTTAGTCTTAATTCTCAAACTTAATTAAATTTGCAGCCTAATAATTCAGCATGTACAGAACACATAATTGCGGGCAATTAAACGCCTCACATATAAATGAGGAAGTAACCCTTGCGGGTTGGGTTCAGAAATCTAGAGACAAAGGTTTTATTGTTTGGGTAGATTTACGGGACCGTTACGGTATCACGCAACTGGTTTTTGATGAAGAACGCACCTCAAAAAACCTTTTGGAAAAGGCTCAACAATTAGGACGTGAATTTGTGATTCAAGTTTCAGGAAATGTTATTGAGCGAGCTTCAAAAAATCCAAATATGCCTACGGGTGATATCGAGATATTGGTTTCAAACTTGAATGTTTTGAATGCAGCAAAGCTACCGCCATTCACTATAGAAAACGATACTGACGGTGGTGAAGAATTACGTATGAAATATCGCTATTTAGATATTAGACGTAACCCTGTAAAGGAGTCCTTAATATTTCGGCATAAAGTAACGCAAGAGGTTAGAAACTATCTTTCCAAAGAAGGTTTCATCGAAGTTGAAACGCCTTACCTGATAAAATCAACCCCAGAGGGCGCACGCGATTTTGTTGTGCCATCAAGAATGAATGAAGGTCAATTTTACGCCTTACCCCAATCACCGCAAACTTTCAAGCAACTACTAATGGTTGGCGGTATGGACAAGTATTTTCAAATTGTAAAATGTTTTAGGGACGAAGACTTAAGAGCAGATAGGCAGCCCGAGTTCACGCAAATTGATTGTGAAATGGCTTTCGTTGAACAGGAAGATATACTAAACGCTTTTGAAGGTTTGACTAGACATCTGTTAAAGGAAATCAATGGTGTAGAAATAGAGAAGTTTCCTCGACTACTTTATGATGATGCCATGCGTCTCTATGGAAATGATAAACCTGATATTCGATTTGGTATGGAATTCGGGGAGTTAAATGACGTTGCCCAACATAAGGATTTTAAGGTTTTCAATTCTGCTGAATTGGTAGTTGGGATAGCAGTACCTGGCGGAAATAAATACACGAGAAAAGAAATTGATAAGCTCATTGACTGGGTCAAAAGACCTCAAATAGGTGCCTCGGGCATGGTCTATTGCCGTTGCAACGACGATGGTAGTTTTAAATCATCGGTAGATAAATTCTACGACCAAGATGATTTATCGAAATGGGCTGAGAAAACTGGAGCCCAAAAAGGGGATTTAATTTGTGTGCTTTCAGGCGATAAGAATAAAGTTAGACCTCAACTTAGCGCATTGCGCATGGAGTTGGCCGAAAGATTAGGTCTTCGTAAACCAAACGAATTTGCACCGTTGTGGGTGATGGATTTCCCTTTGTTAGAGTGGGATGAAGACACCAATCGCTACCACGCGATGCACCACCCATTTACATCCCCAAAGCCAGGTCAAATGGAACTCTTAAAAACGCATCCAGGCGACGTTAAGGCCAATGCTTACGATTTGGTCTTAAATGGAAACGAGATTGGTGGCGGTTCAATAAGAATTCACGATAAGGAGATACAGGCAAAAATGTTCGATTATCTTGGCTTTACTCCAGAGGAGGCCAAAGCACAATTTGGCTTTTTGATGGATGCATTTCAATATGGTGCACCGCCTCACGGTGGGATTGCATTCGGATTAGACCGTTTAGTTGCTATACTCGGTGGCCAAGAAACCATTCGTGATTTTATAGCATTTCCTAAAAACAATAATGGCCGTGATGTAATGATTGATGCGCCGGCGATTCTTGATGAGGAACAGCTTAAAGAATTAAACTTAAAGGTAGAGCTCAACTAATCACAAAAAAATTAAGCCCCTACTCTTATTCCAAGCTATTAATTAAATTTTTTTGGCCTGCGATGGAATGAGCGAATGATTCAATTACTTGATTTATAAATTTCATAGATTTACTATGTGACTAAAAGCTCCCTTATCGAGAATTTTTTAAAGCTGAGATACAAATACATCTCGCAAAAAAATCTTGTATTTATTCTTGCCATTCTTATCGGTTTGCTGTCGGGTTTGGTTTCAGTGACCATAAAAAATATCACTTTTGGAATTGAATGGCTTTTACAAAATGGAATTATAGAACATTACAAGGGTATTTATTTCATTTTACCGGTTATTGGCATTTGGTTGGTTTATGTCTTTGTTAAATATGTTTCAAAGAAACCAGTGGAACATGCCATACCTAGTATCCTGTTTTCATTATCAAAGAAGGATGGCCTTTTAGACAAAAACAAAATATACCTACCTCTTATTACTGCACCAATCACAGTAGGTTTCGGGGGTTCGGTAGGTTTACTCGGTCCGGCTATTGCATCGGCTTCTGCCGTAAGTTCTCAATTGGGCCAATTACTAAAAATTGATAGAAAAACGAGAACTTTACTCATCGGCTGTGCTTCAGCTGGGGCTATTTCGTCAATATTTCAATCACCAATAGCCGCAATTATATTCGCCCTAGAGGTTTTTAGTTTAGACCTAACTTTTGCGTCCCTACTCCCCTTATTGATTGCATCAGTATCATCTGTTTTGACATCTTACTTTTTTGTGGGGAACGGTTTGCTTTTTAATTTTGTAGTGACTGATGAATTTGAGCTAAGCGACACGATATTCTTTATTATCCTGGGCATTGGTACCGGAATCGGTTCTATATATTTTTCAAAAATCTACTTCACGATTCTTAAAATTTTTGACCGATTTAAAACCAGTGGTCAAAAATTGATTGTGGGAGGTCTGGCAATTGGGGCCATGTTATTTTTCATCCCACCACTTTACGGCGAAGGTTTTGGTTTTATAAATGATTTATTGGACGGAAATCATCTCCATGCTTTGGGCAAAACGCCTTTTGATGATTATTTGGATAATATTTGGGTGGTTGTAGCCTTGCTCATTGGTATTACAATTTTTAAAGCCGTCGCCATGACCACCACCTTCGCGGCAGGAGGAACGGGTGGGATAATTATTCCCACTATGGTAATGGGCAGCACGCTTGGTAATGTGGTTGGTAAAATTATAAATAACCTAGGATTGAACTTTAATGTTTCCGAAGCCAATTTTACGCTCATTGGTATGGCAGGTTTGATTGCGGGCGTATTGCACGCCCCCCTAACAGCTATTTTTTTAATTGCAGAAATTACCGGGGGTTATCAACTTTTTGTCCCTTTGATGATTACTGTTTCTATGTCTTTTATAATCACTAAAAGTTCAATTGACCATACAATTTATACTAAAGAACTCGCCGAAAAAGGGGCCCTACTCACCCATAATAAAGATATGTCTGTTTTAATTCTCATGAAATTGGAAGATGTCATTGAGCGGGACTTTACCGTCTTGAACCCCGAAATGACCTTAGGGGAGATGCTGCACAATGGCGTATCAAAATCCAGTAGAAATCTTTTTCCCGTTGTAGATACCAAAAAGCATTTGGTTGGTATCATTCTACTTGACGATATTAGAACCGTGATGTTTGACCAAAGCCTATATGAGACGACCTCTGTCGAAACGTTTATGCACAATCCACCTGATTACATTTATTACGAAAGCGACTCCATGAAACAGGTGATGAAGAAATTTCAGGATACTGGGGCATGGAATTTACCAGTCGTTAAAAACGGTTTGTACTATGGTTTTGTGTCAAAGTCAAAGTTGTTGACCGCTTACCGAAAGGAATTGATTAATTTTACGGCATAATTAATCCAGACTCCCTTTATCATGGGGAATAATTATGAAATATCTAATCATTTTTTGCTTTGTAACTTCACTTGGAAGCATAATCTGCGGGCTGACTTTTGATTTCGAATATTCTGAAAAGCTTATTGGTTATGGAACGATTGCTTTGTTTATAGTGACTTTTCCTTTATTTATTTATTACCGATGGAAAGACAAAAACTTTAAGGATTATATGCTGAATAATGAGAATCTCGAAAAAATGCGCGAGAATCAGCGGAAAAACAAAATTTAATTCTTATTGTTTTTTCAATAATTTATCAATTTAGATATCAAAATCTTAATTTATGTGGGATTTGATTTTTAAATCTTCATAAATAAAGTACTTTTC
>JBCCOJ010000121.1:0-9453 GCA_039025415.1 Bacteroidota bacterium
ATTGAACAATACGTTCGCTATGCGTTTTTAGATGCACGTGGGAAACGGGGTGCTCAAATAAATAATCAAAATCAGATTTTGGTATTCCTAATTGTTTGGCAATACTATGTAGAAAATTATACTCAATAGTTTTAACGTGGTCATCACTTTGCGCAAACGCAATCATTTCTGACAATAAACTTAATTTCTGTACTCTATTAATCATTAAATAAGATTCTTTTTATTTTCTTCCTCATTATAAATGTAAGCGGTTTATATTCTTGATAATCCCTCATAATCTGCGACTTATCGAAAAAGAAAGCGTATTTCGTCGCACTTTTCTTTCGTTGATGTGATATGGATTTATAAATTACTGTTTTTCAGTTATTTAAATTTTGTTTACCGTTCATCGAATTTTCACTTTTCAAATATCAAAATCGATGAAATGCATTTTTTACAAATCCTCTCTTTTTTATTAGATTAGTCAAACAAATATTTAGAATATGAAATTTTTAATCATAAGCTTAGTATTATCAGTGCTAGGTTTTAGTTTTTTATACGCTCAAAGCACCGCATCCAAGCAGATTTCGTCAATGAAATTTGAGTCAGCTCATTTGGACAGCGCCAAAAGAGTTTGGATTTATACGCCCAAATCCTATAAATCTTCGGAGAAACGTTATCCTGTGATATATATGTTCGATGCCCAAAATCTTTTTGATGCCAAACGGTCTTATGCAGGAGAATGGGAAATTGATGAGTATTTTGACAACCTAAAGAACGCAGATAAAGAAGTCATCGTAGTTGGAATAGAACATGGAAACGAAAAAAGAATAGAGGAACTTACCCCTTATCCTCATGAAAAACATGGAGGCGGAAAAGGAGATGATTTTATGAAATTCATTGTAAACGATTTAAAGCCAAAGATTGACATGAAATACCGAACACTGTCTGACAAAACAAATACAATGCTTTTCGGTTCATCACTCGGCGGTTTGATGTCCCTTTATGGAACAATTAAATACCCTGATGTATTTTCAAAAGCTGGGGTGTTTTCACCTGCATTTTGGATAAACCCAGAAATTTATGATTTAGTGGAAGCATCAAACGGGTTTGAAAACAACACATTTTACTTTATGGCTGGGGATTCAGAAAGTGAAGACATGGTTACAGACATGGAAAAAATGATTAAGCTATTGCATAGTGAGGGATTGAAATCAAAACAGATAAAATCAAAAGTTGTAAAAGGCGGTCAACACAATGAACAATTATGGCGAGAGAATTTCCCTGATGCCTTTGAGTGGTTGATGAATTGAATTATGTTTTCTAAGGAACAATCCCGACAACTTAAACAAGAATTTTGGACCAGTTTTGGGAAATCCTTTCCCCGAAAATGGATTCTTTATAATACCAAAATCAAAGGTTTATCATTCAAATTTCATTTTGATACCAAGTCGGCTTTGGTTGCGCTAGATTTAGAAGATGATTTGGAAAACCGTATCCATTATTGGGAAAAATTGACATCCCTAAAATCTATTCTTAAATCTGAATACTTAACAGAAGTTATATTTGATGAGATACATTTTTTGGAAAATGGCAAGGAAATATCAAGGATTTACGTCAATCTTGAGGAAAAAGTCTCCATTCATAATAAGGACTCTTGGCGGGAAGTGATGGAGTTTTTCAATAGTGCTATGTCAAAGTTTGAAGCATTTTTTATGGAATATCGTGGTTTTCTCGATGCCTGAATAAAAAACCTCAAAGGTTTTCCTCCTACGCATAAAGCTTCGTAGGATGTGGAAAATCTTTGAGGTTTCAAATCCTTTATAATCTTTGCTACTTCAACTACTTTACATCCATCAACTCAACGTCAAAGACTAAGGTTGCGTTTGGTGGAATCACGCCGCCAGCACCAGCGGAGCCGTAACCCAAATCACTTGGTATGACCAATCGTGCCTTATCGCCCACATTTAAAAGGCAAATGCCTTCATCCCAACCAGCTATTACTTGACCAACACCAACTTGAAAATCCAATGGCTTATTTCGTTTGTAAGAGGAATCAAAAACTGTTCCGTCGGCCAATTGCCCCTTGTAATGCACTGATACCATGTTTCCTTTTTCAGCAGAGGTTCCTTTACCCTTTTGAATTATTTTGTAGCGCAGCCCACTTTCGGTTTCATCAAAACCTGCAGCTAGCTTATCAAGCTCGGCTTTAGCAGCATCGCGTTCCTCCTGTATTCTTTTTTCCCTTGCACCTTCAAAAGTTCTAAATGCTTCAACTGCATGGAAATTTTTGGCCGGCTCACCTTCTCTGATAATTTCAACTTTTTCCATTGTATCGCCTTGGGCAATAGCGTCAACTACCTCTTGGCCCTCTACAACCTTTCCAAAAACGGTATGATTGTTATCCAGCCAAGGCGTTTCGACGTGGGTTATAAAAAATTGGCTACCATTGGTGCCCAGACCAGAATTTGCCATTGATAATATACCAGGTCCGTCATGTTTTAAATCCGCATGAAATTCATCATCAAACTTATAGCCGGGATTACCTGTACCTGTCCCTTGCGGACAGCCACCTTGAATCATAAAATCTGGAATAACCCGGTGAAATTTTAATCCGTCGTAGTATGGCGTCCCTTGGGGTTTAACTGCATTTTCCAAATTTCCTTCAGCTAAAGCCACGAAGTTGCCTACCGTTCCTGGGGTTTTTTCAAATTCTAAATTGATAAGTATGTCACCTTTATTGGTTATAATCTTAGCATATAATCCGTTGTCCATAATTTTAGATATGATTTATTTTTAAGGCTGCAAAGGTAATGAACTTCAGCCCAAAATTGAGAAGTTATAAACTGTAAATTGATAATTGGGATTACTATTTCAAGTCATCTGAAAAATGTCCATCGTGTTTTCCCTTAGCTATTTTATCAAGATTAAATTGCTTGGATTTACCCTTTGGAATCGTGAGGCTCTCCCAATTATCGCCTTTTATCATTTTAGCAGCAAAAACAATTTGACCAACATGATAGGCATAATGTGCCAATTGACGATTAAACGCTTCAATTATCGTATGCGCTTGGTTTCTAATATAAATTTTTGTTTGAAAATTATCAGGGTTAACAGATTAAATGGCATTGAACAGCACTTGCCAGCCTTCTTTCCATTTTTGAAGTAGTTCGACCTTTGTTTTAATGACAGATTCAAATTCTTGATCGCGTTGTCTCCATTCTTTTTCGCCGTCTGAAGTTAAAAAATTAGTCCAGCGCGATTTCATATTACCACAAAGGTGATTAACGATAATCGCAATTGAATTTGAATCGGAATTGTATTGCCAGAGCAGTTCAGCCTCAGAAAGCTGATTAAAAGTCTTATCGCCTACTGATTTATAGTATTTAAATTGACCTTTAATGTCTGAGAGATAGTTTAATTCCATCATTAGATTGAAGAGGAATTACTATTTCAACTCACCTGAAATGTTCAACCCTCAATTATTGATTGATATGCACCTGTTCTGACTCACACCCAAAAAGACATTTTTCCTGAATAAGTTTCGACACCCCAGGTGGCAACATCTCCTGCCAGCCGTCTTTACCTTCAGAAATTGCTTTAAGTACAGTTCTAGAGAATATTGTTAGGATTGACTCATCAAAATCTGTAATATCAACAACTTTACCATTGTATTTAAAGAATTTGTAAAGTTCTTTCATTCGTGGGTGCACCTTAAGGTTTTCACTATTGGTAAGAGTCCCATCGCTATTAAGCATTGGATAAAGATACACACGTAAATCCTTGAAAAATAGCTTTCCAAATGCTTCAAGAATACCTCCGCTTAAATGTCGGTAGTATTTTTCATCAAAAATATCGACCAGGTTATTTACGCCCATTGCCAGACCCATTCGGTTCTTGGTGTATTGAGAGAAATATTCAACAAGTTTGTAATATTCTTGAAAATTAGAAATGAGAACCGTTTGCCCTAAAGAACACAGTAATTTAGCGCGATCCATAAAATCTTGCTCATCAATTTCACCTTCTGCTCGAAGGTTAGAAAGGGTAATTTCAAAAATTACCTGGGTATTTTCCTCATCTACCTTATTTTCTTTAATGAACATGTTATAAGACTTCTTATACATGTCCATATTAACTTTGGTAACGGGTCTAAAACTACCTCTAAGAGCTAAAATATTTTTCTTGTACAAAACTTTAGCCGGCAGAACATTATTTCCATCTGGGGCAAACATGACGGCATCAGTCATACCATTTTTAACAAGTTGGAGGCTCATTAATCGGTTATCAACGTCCTCAAAAACGGGCCCTTCAAAGTTTATGGTATCTATTTCCAATTGGTCTTTATCCAAGTGGTCGTACAGGTATCTGAGTAATTTTTTTGGTTCATTGTACTTATACAATGCACCGTAAATCAAATTTGTACCCAAAACCCCAAGGGTCTCTTGTTGTAATCTGGCGTCATTTTCTTTAAATCTCACGTGAAGGACTATTTCATTATAGTCTTGTTTTGGGTCAATTTGATATTTGATTCCAACCCAACCGTGGCCTTTATATTTTTTAGCGAAGTCTATTGTCGCAACGGTGTTTGCAAAACTGAAAAACATTTTATTGGGATGTTCCTCTCGCACTAGACGCTGCTCTATCAAATTTATTTCATGGTCGAGCATTTTTCTTAACCTAGCTTCGGTTACATAACGTCTGTCTTGCTCAATTCCGTAGATGGCATCACTAAACGCTTTATCGTAAGCAGACATTGCCTTTGCAATGGTGCCTGATGCACCTCCTGCCCTGAAAAACTGTCGAACAGTTTCCTGCCCTGCACCAATTTCGGCAAAGGTACCGTAGATGTTCTCGTTTAAATTTATACGTAAGCATTTCGTTTTCAGAGAAGGTACCTCATCAAAATCCTTGTCACCTTTTAAGGTTATTTCCATTTTTTCTTGGGATTTGAAGTTACACAAAGGTATTAAAAACACTAGTATAACTAAAAAAATAACCCTTATTTTTGCCTTAAATAACAGTTAATGCGAGTCACGTTTTTAGGTACAGGAACCTCTCAGGGTATACCAATAATAGGCAGTAAACATCCTGTTTGCCTAAGTGACAATCCAAAAGATAAGCGATTAAGGGTATCTATTAGTGTGGAGTGGGATAATTACTGTTATATTGTGGATTGCGGTCCCGATTTTAGACAACAAATGCTCAGGGCAAAGATTGACCGAATTGACGGTATTGTCTTTACCCATGAACACGCAGACCATACCGCTGGATTAGACGATATTAGGCCTTTTTATTTTAGACAGGGCGATGTTCCTTTTTATGCTCACAAAAGAGTCTTTGAGCAATTATCAGAACGTTTTAATTACATATTCACCACCGAAGACAAATACCCAGGAGTGCCGAGTGTTATTCAAAATGAAATCAGAAACGAGCCTTTTTTACTCGGAAATCTTGAAGTTGTCCCAATAAATGGATACCACCATAAATTACAGGTTTTCGGTTTTAGGTTCAGGGATTTTGCCTATTTGACCGATATGAAAACCATCGCTGATGAAGAAACTGAAAAACTCTCGGGCGTTAAGGTATTGGTGATTAATGCCCTTAGGGAAGAAGAACATATTTCCCATTTTAATTTAGAACAAGCGCTAAAATTCATTGAAAAGGTAAATCCCGAAAAAGCCTACTTGACCCACATTAGTCACCATCTTGGCTTTCATGACGAGGTACAACAAAAATTGCCTAAAGACGTTTATTTAGCCTACGATAATTTACAAATTGATATTTAGATTATGAAGAAAAGACTGTTCATGTACTTGTTTATATTTACGCTATTACTAGTTATATTTCAATATGTTAACTCAAAAAATATAATTGAAAGTTACGACAAGAAATTAACCAATTACATCGAAAAAAATGAGTCCTTAAGAGATTCCATTCAAATGATGAAAGACCGTGAGGCTGATAATATTTACGCGTTTAGATTTGACACTAACGACAGTGCCATGACCTATATTGAAAATGATGGTTTTAGAATTTTAGAGTTTATACCCTTTATCAAAGATGAGTTGATGGCCTTAAATGTTTACAATACCGAAGACCATCCCCTAATTCCTTTTGCGTCGATGACCGATAATAAAATGGCCATTGACCAGATAAGGTTGCTTAACCACAAATGGATAATCGCAAGTTTTACCGATGGCACCTATTGGGGCGAAATGTTGCTGAAATATGAATTGGAAGACAAAAAGGAATTGCGGTTTAAGGTTTTGGCGAGTACGATTTATGCTAATTAAAAATTTTACGATTTGATTAAGCAAGGATTTACTCCCCAACGTTCAATTCACTCTGCTCCTCATTCTTGAGCTTAGCATAACTCAAACCCCGTTCCCACCACTCAGTCATTTTCTTCTGATTGAAAATCAAAGAATTCGTGGTCAGTACAGTTGGCGTATAGTAGAAGTTGATAATGGTGTTGTTATTGTTAGCAACAAATTTCCCAATCCTGATGTTGCTATGTTCAATCCTGTCCAGCATAAACGAAAACATATTGGTCATTAAGGAAAATGCATTGATTGAGGGCATTCGATTGAGCATGCTGACTTCAGTTTGTAGGATAATCGCATCAACAACGGTCGCCCCGCGTTTTATAGCTTCTTCAATAGGAACCATGGAGCCCAAACCGCCATCGGCATATTCACAGCCATCCTTTTTTGCCAAGCTCATAAATGGGGTGTAATTGCAGGAAATCCAAATCCAATCACAAAAATCATCGTAGTCGAAATCCTTGATGGATTTGTATTCGACTTCATTTAATGACAGATTAGAAACCGTAACCACAATGTCAATATCAGTCTTTTTTAAAGTGTCAAACTCGTCTTTGTTGAATTTCTCCCGAATCAATTCCTTTAAATTGAAACTCTCACCAAAGGTTTTTCTGCCGCTGATGATATTTCGTAAAATATTCAAATGATTGATGCCAATGGTCTCAAAGCCTTTTTTGCGTTTTATGACAAAGGGACAAACATTGAAAATGGAATTTTGGTTAACATTGGTATAGATGGTCTTGATTTTTTGAACCTTACCTAAAGCTAAATGCGAGACCAACAAACTCCCCGTGGAAGTACCAATAAACAAATCGTACTTATGGTTCTTCTGCTCAACAAGATACTGAGCAACACCACCTGCAAAGGCACCTTTACTCCCACCGCCAGAAATCACCAAGGCTCTCATGCGCTAATTGCTTTTATTTTCAACTTCATCAATTAAACTTGCTAATTCTGGAGTATTCTTCAATTCTGCAAGCAAGTTTTTGGCAAATTTAGAGAATTGCCAAACCGGATGGGTTTTTGCTTGGACGAGACTTTCAATTACCGAGCGGTCCCAAGCCCCAAGTAGTTTGACGTAATTAAAGGCGTTCAATCTTAGTTCAAAATGCTCATCAGGAGCTGTATAGCTCAAAAGTTCATTCAAAACGTCCTGTTTCCTCTCGGCTTGATACTCAACTGTATTGAGGTGAAGAGCCAACCATAACAATCTCACATTCTTATCGTTAAAACCTATAACATCCTTGGTTTTCTGAAGATACCTGGCACGGTCTTGCGGAAAATTCGCCCAAAGATTGTACAGTGCATTTTCGATGGTCACGTAGGATTTATCATCGAGTAAACTCTCATAATCGGCTTTAATTGATGTTGGGATTTTTTGCACGTATCTTGAAATGGCGCGACGAACTTCTAGACTGTTATCAAACGCAGTAGCATCCACCTCATTGGGGATTTGTGATATCACTTTTATCTTAGCCTTATCGGAAACATTAAGCCTGAAGTAATCTTTGCAGTCAACCGAGTATTCGGTACAATTTATATTAAAATACTCCTGCATGAATTTCGATTTTTTCAAACTCTGAACGATATCATCTTCGGGCAGTTCAGGGTTATCAAGCCACTTGGTCCGAAATTCCTTTAGGTCAAACTTACTTATAGTTTCAACCTCTGAAATAAAATCTGAAGTTTTTACATTTCCGAAGGCATGCTTGTTCAAATAACTCTGAACCGATTTCCTGTAATTATTATCCCCAACAAGCTCCCTCAAAATATGCAAGGCCCACGCCCCTTTTTTATAAAAGGTAATACTACTCGATTTTGGATTCAATAGCGAAGTACTCCCACCGGCCTCCTCTTGGGCAATGAGCTCTTGGGCATATTCAAATAATTGCCAGTAATAATGGTCATCGCCAAAAATATGTCGCTCGGCCAGTAAAGCGTAGTAGGTTGCAAAACCTTCCTGTAGCCAATGATGCTCGCTTGAGGTCGCCGTAACATAATTGCCAAACCATTGGTGAGCAAGCTCATGGGCGTTTACGGTAATGTAATTTTTATCATTGTAGCCTATGGAATCCACAACATAACTATCTGAAAAGATGGTTAAGGTTGTATTCTCCATTCCTGCATATAAAAAATCATGGACTGGTACCTGTTTATAATTCTGCCAAGGAAAAGAAACACCTATTTCAGCCTCCATAAAATCAAACATCACTTTTGTGTGGCGATAGGTTGGCTCAAATTTTAAGGAGTCTTTTGGGTAATAATACAACTCAATCGGTACGCCACTTGCCGCTGTAATTTTCTTTTTTTGATAATTGCCAATGGCTAAAGCGACCAGATAACTTGGCATTGGTTGTTTCATGTCAAAAAAATACTTTGTTAGTTTCAAGCTATCATTATTATCAAGTATGGAGCCTTCTTCCTTTTTTCCGTTAGCTACAATTTTGTAATCCTCATTATAAGTCAAGGCTAAATCGAATTCGATTTTATCGTTAACGTCATCAATACTGGGCAACCAATTACTAGTGTATTTTCCTTGGCCTTGTGTCCATATTTGGTCATTTGTAAAGTACAGCGCCTTTTTAGGCTGCATTTGGTAATCGAACTTTATTGCATAGGTTTTCCCCTTTTCGAAATCACTATAAAACCATAATTTATCTTTGGAAACGCGATGATTTATCATTCGGTTTTGAGATTCTTTTTCTGCTAAAAGATTTGGCGCTGTTGACAATTTCAAATCAATGGCATCTAAATAGACGGAATCGGTTTTTTCTAAAATCTGAAATTCTACTGTAACTTCCCCGTAAGCGCTTTTATTTTCGTATGAAAATGACAAGTCCGCTTGAATTCTTTTATAATCAACAACATCGGTTTGTTGGGACGATAAAAGATTCGGATTAATTAGCGCTATATGAACTAAAAAAAAGATAAAAAATCGAATTGGGTATCGCATAGATTTGCTTTAATCAAAAAGTAAACCAAAATACGAAAAATGACAGTCATTTCATTTGCCTATCATTTCAAGTGTGTCGTCATTTTGAGCATTTAGTCATTTCGAACGAAGTGAGAAATCACACATCATTGGTAACAAAAGGGCAATTAGCTTGAATATTTACCAGAAGATGCGATTCCTCCCGCTGGTCGAAATGAC
>JBCCOJ010000122.1:0-9379 GCA_039025415.1 Bacteroidota bacterium
GAATATCTAAATATATAAAAAAATTATGAGTAAAACTTTAGGTATTGATTTAGGAACAAATTCTATTGGAATGACTCTTAGGAATGATGATTTCTTTGAGTGGTATGGAGTTTATACATTCAGAAAAGGTGTTGGCGATGGTAAGAGTGGTGAATTTTCTTTAGCCGCGGAACGCACTACTAATAGGTCTTCGAGAAGATTGTATAATGCAAGGCGTTACCGTAAATGGGAAACCTTAAAAGTATTGATTGAAAATGGTTTTTGTCCTTTGCGCATCGATAAGCTTAACAAATGGAAGAACTACGAAAAAGGTGTTGGTAGGATTTTTCCAGTTAATGATACGGCATTTAGAGAATGGATAAAATTAGATTTTAATGGCGATGGAAAACCAGATTACCCGAGTCCCTATCAATTGCGAAGAGAATTGATACTTCAAAAATTAAATATAAACAATGAAGAAGATCGCCATAAAATAGGTCGGGCTTTATACCATATTGCCCAGCGAAGAGGTTTTAAGAGCAGTAGAAAAGTAGGCTCAAATGAAAAGACAGCCGTTTACAAAGGTAGTAAGGAAACTGGTACAATAGGCAGAAATACATATGAGCAGCTCATTGAAGAAAATGGAAGTCTTGGTGCAGCATTAGCCCATCTCGAAGATGAAGGTATAAGAATAAGAAACCGATATACTTTGCGCTCTGACTATTTAAATGAAGTCAACAAAATTTTAGACTTACAAGGCACGGAACAATCATTTAAAGAAAAAATTGTTAAAGCAATATTCTTTCAAAGACCATTGCGTTCTCAAAAAGGATTGGTGGGTAAATGTACTATGGAACCCAATAAACCACGTTGCCCAATCAGCCATTCTCAATTAGAACTGTACAGAGCTTGGTCGTTTGTGAACAATATAAAATACCGAATTGATAAAGATGAAAAATTTGAGTCCTTACCGCTTTCTCTTAAACAAGAAATCGTCGAAGAGAAGCTTCTCATCAAGTCCAACAAGACCACTTTTAAAACCATCAGAAATTTTATATGCAGAAATGAGCGAAAAAACTGGGAGCTTAACTATTCTTTAAAAATGGATAAGATGACGGTTTCTACTTGTCCTGTTTCAGCCCATTTGAAGGCTGCGTTTGGTGACAATTGGAATAATGTTTTGATTCAATCTGAAAAGACTAGAACCGATAAAAATGGTAGTATACATAAGATATCCTATTCCATTGAGGATATATGGCATATCGCCTTTTCATTCGAAGATGAGGAGTATTATGAAGAATTTTTGATAAAACAGTTGAAACTTGAAGAAGAACAAATTGACCAATTAAAAAAACTCTGGAATGCCTTGCCGACAGGGTATGCAAACTTAAGTCTAAAGGCAATCAACAATATTTTACCATTTCTGAAAGAGGGTATTATTTATAGTGAAGCAGTATTTTTGGCCAAGATTCCAGATGTTATTGGTAAGGAATTCTTTGACAACCACAAGGAAGGTATCTTGGAAGCATTACACCTAGAGATAGCCAACAACAGACACGAAAAAACTATCATCAATATTGCCAATTCGCTCATTGCAGATTATAAGGTTTTGCCAGATGATGGCAAATTTGGTTATAAAAATATTCATTATAGACTGGATGATTTGGATAAAAAAGACATCCTAAATGCTTGTATTAAATATTTCGGAAAAAATAGATGGGATAAATTTGAGAGAGAAAAACAAATAAATATAACTGATGAAGTCTCTGGCAAGTACCAAGAATTTTTTGCTACATCAAAAAGAGATTATTTTAAACAGCCAAAGCTTGTTGAAAGCATTCAAAAATTTTTAATGGATGAATTTAATGTTTCCGAAGAAGAAACAGGTACTATCTACCATCCATCAATGATAGATATTTACCCAAGTTCTGAAGACCAACGGTTTTTAAAATCACCAAAAACGAGAGCATTTAAAAACCCAATGGCCTATAAGACTTTGCACAATCTAAGGCACGTTATCAATCATCTCATTGAAAAAGGCTTAATAGATAGTGAAACAAGAGTTATGGTGGAGGTCGCAAGAGAACTGAACAATAAAAATAAACGTGCTGCCATTGAAGATTATCAAAGAAACAGGGAACGAGAGAATTTAGAGTTTGGTCTTGCTATTTCAGAGCTTATAAAAGACCCAGAATTCAGAGGTTCAGCTAATCCAAATAGTAAAAACGATAAGGATAAATTTAGGCTCTGGACAGAACAGATAGAAAATAATGAAGAGGTAGTAAAACAAGTTTTAGCAACAAAAGATTCGATAAAAAAATACAGGCTCTGGAAAGAACAAAAATGTATTTGCTTCTATACTGGAAAGCCAATAAGGCTGACCGATTTATTTAATAACAATATCATTGATTTTGAGCATACCATACCACAAAGTAAATCATTTGATAATTCTTTAGCAAACCTAACAGTATGCTATGCCAACTATAATAGAGATATAAAAAAGAACCGAATACCAATAGAACTTCCAAATTACAAAGAGGAGTCTCACGGTTTTACAGCAATAGAACCACGTTTAAAAGAATGGAAAGATAAAATTGAGAGCTTATATAGTCAAATACAGACCCAAGTTAAAAATTCAAAAAATGCAATGGACAAGGATGCAAAGGACAGTGCCATTAGAAGAAGGCATCTATTGCAGATGGAATACGACTATTGGAAAAACAAAGTAGATAGGTTTACAAGAGAAGATGTGCCGTCAGGTTTTAGAAATAGTCAGTTGAAAGATACACAGCTAATTTCAAAGTATGCATATCACTATCTTAAAACAGTATTTAACCAAGTTGATACCGTTAAAGGAGATACCACTTCACAATTCAGAAAAATCTATGGCGTACAGCCTAAGTTTGAGACCAAAGACCGCTCTAAACATTACCACCATGCCATTGACGCAGCGGTATTAACACTCTTACCTACAAGTGCCAAACGTAAAGATATTTTAGAAATGGCATATAAGTTTGAAGAGGCAAATCCCAAAAAACAATACCACGAAAAACCTTTTGAAGGGTTTAATAATTCAATGATTACTAAAATAGAGAATGAAATCTTAATCCATAACATAAAAGACCAAGACCAAACTTTAACACCTTCAAGAAAATATGTTAGAAAGAGAGGGAGAATTGAGTATCTAAGAGATGAAAATGGAAATTATTTAAGAGACGAAAACGGCAAAAGAATCCCAAAAGTTGCTACTGGTGATGCAGTAAGAGGTAAACTTCACAAAGAAACGTTTTATGGAAAGATAAAAGTTGCTGCCAAGGATGAAGAAGGTGCTTTGTTAAGAAATGAGACTGGCGAGATACAATATCTGAAGGATAAGAATGGAAATGAGGTATATTATATGGTAGGACGAAAGCAAATTGAGGATGTTAGCTTTAAGACAGACCTCATCGTAGATGAACACTTGGCAACTCATCTTAGGGCACAAATCGAATCTGGTGTCAAACAAAATGAATTAAAAGATTTTCAAGGCAAAACAATCAGACATTTGCGTTGTGTTGTAAAATCTGGACGAGGCGTTATGAACCCTGACAATGTAACCATAGTTAAAGAGCAAACATATGAATCAGACAAAGAATACAAAAACTACTATTATGCCGACTCAGGCGACAATTATATGTTTGGATTGTACGAAAACGAATATGGCCGAAAGATAGTTTCAATAAATACGCTCGAAGCAACAAGGTTATCCTTAAATCAAAATGAAGATTTTAAAAGAGAGATATTTAAGTCTAAAGAACCTGTATTGATAGGTAGAGGAAAAAAAGCAAAAGAAGGAAATCTTATTCATATTTTCACCCCTGGACAAAAAGTACTCTTCTTTTTTGAAGATAAAGAGGAACTGCAAGAGCTTTATAAAGATGATAAAAAACAGTTCACACAGCGACTCTATCTTGTGAAAAAACTGGCAGATGCAAATGCACAGAGGATTTTATTTCAACATCATTTGGAGGCAAGAAATGATGAGCAACTGATGAACGATTTTCCTAAAAGTACATTTGGAACAAAAGGGAAAGATGGTTTTTCAAGTTTCCCAAGTGATTTTGTTGCGCCAAGATTATTGTTAACACCAACTAAGTTCAATTTTATTATTGAAAAACGAGATTTTGAAATAGAATTAGACGGTTCAATTAATTGGAAATTTTAGAGAATGATAAAACGCACCCTCTTTTTCGGCAACCCAGCCTACCTGAGCACAAAAAGTGAACAGCTAGTCGTTAACTTTCCTGAAGATAATAAATACGAAAAAACCGTACCGATAGAGGATTTGGGTTACATCGTGCTTGAAAACCCTCAGATTACCATTACCAATGGCCTATTGATGAAGCTAGTACAGAATAAGACGGCCATCATCACCTGTGACAAACAGCATTTGCCTTGTAGTTTTTTGCAACCGTTGGTTGGGCACAGTGAGCAAACCGAACGAATGCGCTATCAACTTAACGCTAGTACACCTTTAAAAAAGAACCTTTGGCAGCAAACGGTTACGGCCAAAATAGATAACCAAGCTGGGCATTTTTTGGTAAGAGGAAAAAATGCACTACGTTTAAAACGCTATGCCAAAGAGGTAAAAACCGGTGATTGGAATAATCAAGAGGCCTTGGCTGCAGCCTTTTATTTTCAGAATTTATTTGATATTAAAGGTTTTAGCCGTAATCAGTCCCGTTCTTCAACGGGAGGCATACCGCCCAACAATCTGCTCAACTATGGCTACGCCATATTACGAGCCGTTGCGGCTAGGGCTTTGGTCAGTAGTGGGCTGTTGCCGTCCGTGGGCATTTTTCATCATAACAAATACAACGCCTTTTGTTTGGCCGATGATGTTATGGAGCCGTACCGACCATTTGTGGATGCTTTAGTCTATGATATTGTGGAAACGGGATGTAATTTGGACGAACTAAACACCAATATAAAATCCGATTTACTGATGATTCCTGCAATGGATGTGGTCATAGATGGTAAGCGAAGTCCGCTTATGAATGCGATGAGCAGAACCACTTCAAGTCTTTACGAATGTTTTGAAGGTAGCCGTAGAAAACTATTATACCCTGAACTCAAAAGTTCACTAAAAACGTTCGCCAGCTAAAATGGAAACAAAATATGGATTCTTACTTAACCCGACTCAACCAATATAGATGTATGTGGGTACTCGTATTTTTTGACTTACCAACTGAGACCATTACTGAACGTAAAGCCGCCACAAGATTTCGAAAGAATTTAATTAACGATGGTTTTGGGATGTTCCAGTTCAGTATTTATACCAGGTTTTGTCCAAGTCGTGAGAACGCAGCGGTACATATTAAACGTACCAAAAACGCTTTACCAAAAAAGGGAAAGGTCTGCGTCATGCAGATAACCGACAAGCAATTTGGCATGATGGAATTGTTTCACGGACAAAAAGAAGTCGAACCCGAACCACCCAGCCAACAATTGGAACTCTTTTAAAAAGAGAAAACTGTCATTCTGAGCTTGCCGAGGAATCTCATCCCACCTTTTTGCTATATTCTAAGAATAAACATAAAAAACAGGATACCAACCAATTAAAGCAGGTATCCTGTGAATTATCTCTAAAATTAAAGAACTGAAAGCAATTCACAACTACATCCCAACCAACTAAAAAATAAGCCACCCTGTGAATTATCTCTAAAATTAAAGAACTGAAAGCAATTCACAACCAAAGTGTAGTAGATTACTACAGATAAGTGCCTGTGAATTATCTCTAAAATTAAAGAACTGAAAGCAATTCACAACGCTGCGGTATTTCATCATAGGGCCAATGCACCTGTGAATTATCTCTAAAATTAAAGAACTGAAAGCAATATTAAAACAAACACTTGAGACTGCTTCGCTCTGCTCGCAGTGACTATGGATTATTTCAAATGAATTGAAATGCCATTTTCATTTAAAGGAATGTAGTGTAGTTTACTAATCAAAATTCTAATCTTTGTAAAATCTCCAAAAACCGCTCGTGCATTTCACTAGTATAATCCAAATGCGTGACCAAACGCAGTTTTCCGCCACCCATACTAATAAGTTTTACGTCATTCTCTTGCATTTTATCAATAAACAGGGCTTCATTCACATCATCATTTAACTCAAAAATTAAAATATTGGTTTCAACAGGCTGAACCATTTTGACAATACTTAATTGCTTTAAAACGGTTTCAATGTCCTTGGCTTTTTTATGGTCTTCGACTAGCCTATCGACGTGATTATCCAAGGCATATAGCCCAGCTGCTGCGAGATAACCAACCTGTCGCATACCGCCGCCCAATATTTTTCTAATTCTCATGGCATTGTCCATATGCTTAGAATTTCCGACGAGAATACTCCCAATTGGGCAACCTAAACCCTTGCTCAAACAAACTGAAATGGTATCAAAAACGTTTCCGTAGTCCTCAGTAGTTTCTTTATTAGCAACTAACGCGTTCCAAAATCTAGCACCGTCAAGATGCAGCCCTAGATTATGGGTCTTGCAGACTTCCTTTATTTTTAGAATCTCGCTGAAATCCCAGCAGGTACCACCTCCCCTATTTGCCGTATTTTCTATTTCTACTAATTTGGTCAATGGACTATGATAAAAATCCGGTGGATTGATACTTGCCTCAACCTGTTCAGCAGTAAAAGTCCCACCTTTTCCCTGAATGAGCTTACAGGAAATCCCGCTATTAAAAGACGCACCTCCGCCCTCATAATGGTATATATGTGCGTTTTCATCACAGATAACTTGGTCTCCCGGATTGGTATGCAACTTTAGAGCGGTCTGATTGGCCATTGAACCTGTTGGAAAGAACAAGGCACCATCCATCCCAAACATTTTAGCCACGCGCTGCTCAAGCTCATTTACTGTCGGGTCTTCCTTATAGACATCATCGCCTGTTTTAGCATTCAGCATGGCCTCTAGCATGCCCTGGGTTGGTTTTGTAACGGTATCGCTTCTAAGGTCAATGGTCATGGATATAGTTTGGAATTTGGTATTTGTAATTTGGATTTCACTTTATTAAAATAATTCTAATGATGAACATGGTTGTTGCAAAAGCCGCCACCTATCGGTGAGCCATCTGGTATTTTAGGTGAAGGTTCCAATTCAAATTTTTCGGGATGTTCGTAAAATTGCTTTATCATGTTTCCAAATTGCATCTCAGCAAAATTACTTTTATCAAATTGAGAGGCCAGCTCGAAAATTGCCTTATTTGCCATCGCTTTTGTTTGAAAATAACTTTCCTTATTGACTGCCAGATTCATTAAACACTTTAGAACATTTGCATTTACCTGATATTGTTGCTCCATGAGATAGGAATCATCGTAATTTTGTTCAAAAGAGACCTTTAGTATCCCATCGATAAGTTCCTCTAAACCCAATTGATTTTTATTGAGGCTCTTCTGCAAAACCAAACGATTAGCCCGTTGGGGGTGTAATAAGAACTTCAAAGTCATATCACTGGAAGTATTAACAGCACTAAAGGGATCAAAAGCAACACCTGTTTTCCCTTTGAAGGATTCCCTAGACCTATTATAGCCATAGGCTCTAGGAGGAAACAACCCGAGTTTAGGCTTTGGTATTGCTATGGTCTCAACATCTATCGTTTCTAAAAGAAGTTTTAAGGTCTGTCGCTGCTGATTTTCATCTATTGGTTTAGTAATTAATTGACCATCATTCTTTACTGCGTAATTATAATCCAGCCCACCAATTACCTTGGTGGCCGCTTCAGTTTGATAACGATGGAAAAAATAAAGTGGCACGAAAACATCTTCTAAAACCGAATACGGTTCAAAACTTTTAATATTGTCTTTGGAAAAATTAGCAATAGCTTGTTTACGTATTTGCAAAACATTGGCGAGCCCTTGCGCTGGAGTTGCTCCATTATCCCATAAATGTGCTAGTAGATGAGCCCCACCCGAAGCTCTGGCATCGCTATCGCTAATAAAGCGTAGACCCTTTTTTTGGGCGTTTTCCAATATTGAATTAAGCTGAACATTTTCATTTGAATTCTTATCAAATTGAGAGTAACTATAGGCCACTGTCACCTTATCCCATTCGCCAATATCGGTTGCGTAGGCATTTTTAAAATCGATTTTACCATTTTTGACAGCTAGCTGGGGATGAGGGTAATCCATCACCGAGGCTCTGCTGTTTACACTCGATGCAAAATTATGGGCAAAGCCAAGCGTATGACCAACCTCATGTGCGCTTAACTGTCTTATTCTCGCCAAAGCCATCTCTAGCATTGGTTCGTAGTTTGAATCGGTTTTCGCAAAGGGTTGTTTCATTAAGGCCTGTGCAATCAAAAAATCCTGCCGAATTCTTAAACTTCCTAAACTAACGTGGCCCTTAATGATTTCGCCAGTTCTTGGGTCAACTACGCTTGCACCATAACTCCAACCTCTGGTACTGCGGTGCACCCATTGGATGACGTTGTATCTACAGTCCATAGGGTCTGCATCTGCTGGTAGCATTTTTACTTGATAAGCGTTTTTAAAACCGATTGACTCAAAGGCCTCATCCCACCATGCAGCGCCATCAAGCAACGCAGAGCGCACTGGCTCGGGAGTGCCAGGATCTAAATAATAAATAATAGGTTCTTTTGCTTCGCTCTTTTCTGCCTCTGGATTCTTCTTTTCTAATCTATGCCTTATGACAAAACGTCTTTTGATATCCTCATGTATTGGGCTTGCATAATCTGAATATGACATAAAAATAGCACCGCTACGGGTATCGAAAGCTCGTGGTTGGTAATTATCATCGGGTAATTTTATAAATGAATGGTGCTGAACCACCGTAACCAATGACGCCGTTGGAGATACCGTTCTAAGATTGCGACCTTTTGGTTGCCCTTTAAAGGTGAGTAATGCCTCAAACTCCACATTTTCCAGAAAGGCTTTGGTGCGCTCTAAAGCCAATGCGCTTTTGGAAATGTCTAATTTGTAAGTACCTTCTTTTCTACTTTTCAGCCTGTCTGAAACCCCGTGAGTGTCCTCTAAAAGAAATTTGGTGATGTCAATTATAAAATTTCCATTTTTTTCAGAAAGTATTTTAAAACCGAAAAGCACCGATTTAGCAAAGGCCTGCTCAACACTTCTCCGCTCTAAATCATTATCAGTATTGGCACGATATTTTAAATTAGGTTGTATCAATAAAAGCTTATTGCCAGCGCGTTCAAAATAAACCAAGCGCTCGTTTCCTAATTGACCTCTATCGAGCCCAATATCATTGCTTCCTACCCCAGAAGACAGCGAATTGATGTAAAGAAATTCCTCATTCAGCTTTTCGACTTCAAGGTATATCTTATCTGTACTTTGCTCGTAATAAAAGTTGAAAAAGCCCTTGTAGGTATCTAGTTCC
>JBCCOJ010000123.1:0-9292 GCA_039025415.1 Bacteroidota bacterium
CCATAAAATAACATAATAACAAAATAAATAGCCACGTAAATTGAACCAAAATGTCCTATAACTTTGAGAATTTTCATATTAATTTAAATAAATAATTAATTGGAATCACAAAACCAAAACATTACTGGTGTATATTTTTTGAACAATTTTAAAATAACTTTAGTTGCTTAAATAAGTTCAGGATGTCAAAATTTAATTTTGTTACATATGTTTTATATCATCGGGCAGGTCATAGAATGTTGGGTGACGATAAACTTTATCTTGAGCTGGCTCGAACAACTCGCCATTATGCTCAGGGTTTGATGCTGTAATATGTTTTGATTCAACGACCCAAATGCTGACACCTTCATTCCTTCTTGTGTATACATCACGTGCGTTTTCCAATGCCATATCTGCATCTGCTGCATGCAAACTACCGCAGTGTCGATGTTCTAAACCGTTTTTACTTCTAACGAAGATTTCCCAGAGGGGCCAGTTTTTAGGCCTCCCCCCAACCCCCTCCGAAAGAAGGGGCTTATTATTTTTAGCGTCAATCATATGCTCTTGTAAATTCAAGTTTAAACTAAAATATTTCGATATACTCTCTTCTTAGAGTGAAGTAAGCGTTTCTAAATTGCTTTTTTCTCAATACGCTCTTGTTTCTTTTCAGCATAAGCCATCGCGGCGTCCCTCACCCATTCGCCACGTTCCCATGCGCCAACTCTAGCTTTCATTCTTTCCTTATTCATAGGACCATGACCTTTTACAACTTGCCAGAATTCATCCCAATCTATTTCCCCAAAATCGTAGCTGCCTCGTTCTTCATTCCATTTTAAATCTGGGTCAGGAATTGTTAACCCGATTAAATCTGCTTGAGGCACGGTTTGGTCAATAAATTGTTGGCGTAATTCATCGTTGGATTTGCGCTTTAGTTTCCACTTCATGGACTGCTCAGTGTGTACCGAAACATCATCTGTTGGACCTAACATCATCAAACTTGGCCACCACCATCTGTTCAAAGCATCTTGGGCCATGTCTTTTTGCTCTGGCGTTCCGTTGGCCAATTTCATCATGATTTCAAAACCTTGACGTTGGTGAAAACTCTCCTCCTTGCAAACCCGAATCATTGCTCTGGCGTACGGGCCGTAAGACGTATTACAAAGCGGTACTTGATTTATTATCGCCGCACCGTCAACCAACCAACCTATTGCTCCCATGTCTGCCCAGGTGATTGTTGGATAGTTAAATATTGAGGAATATTTAGCTTTACCAGTATGTAGTTGTTCATACATTTCTTCTCTGGAAATCCCTAGCGTTTCTGTCGCTGAATATAAATACAAACCATGACCAGCCTCATCTTGAACCTTTGCAAGTAAGGCCACTTTGCGTCGCAGGGAAGGCGCACGGGTTATCCAATTTCCTTCAGGAAGCATCCCTACAATTTCAGAATGCGCATGTTGTGACATTTGTCTTATATGCGTCTTTCTGTACTTTTCGGGCATCCAGTCCTTCGGTTCGATTTTTTCATCTCGAGCAATACGCTCTTCAAATTGTCTTTCTAAGCTTCTTATTTGTTCTTCACTCATTTTATTAGCTTTTTGCTTTTAGCGATTAGCCTACGGCGATTAGACCTAATGTTTTCTTTTTCATTTATCTTAATATTCCTGCATTAACAGGAATTATAGCGTTCCGACCTATATCGAAATACTCTATTTCGTCTCATACATCAAAATCTACAACAACTTTATCTGTTGTAGGTACAGCTTGGCAACTTAACACCAAGTTCTGACTTACCTCCTTTTCATCGAGGGCGTAGTTGATTTTCATTTCAACTTCACCATGTTTTACCTCACATTTGCAAGTACTACAGACACCACCTTTACAGGCAAATGGCAAATCTGCTCCGGCATCTAGGGCCGCATCAAGTATATTATCAAATAAATCTGTCATAGTGAACAAAAACTCTTTACCACCATCTACGATGGTTATTTCTGTACCTACTACGCTATGCTTTGCTAAGCGCTCAGCACGCTTTATATCTTCGTCTGACAAACCTTTCACAAACAATTCAAAATGCATCAATTCTCTAGGCAATCCCGCATCAACCAGATAATCTCCAACAAAATTTATCATTTTTTCAGGTCCGCATAAAAACACCTCATTGGTATCAGGTATATCAATAAACGTGTTGGTCAATATTTTCATTTTCTCCTCATCAAACCGACCATTAAACAATTCAATATCACGTTTTTCCTTGGTGAGAAAGTAATAGATTTCAAACCTCCCGAAATAGGTGTTTCTTAACTGCTCTAGTTCTTCCTTAAAGATAATGGATTTTGCAGTTTTGTTCACGTAGAACAACTTGCAGGTTGAATTTGGCTCTGCTTCCAGATGCGTCTTAATCATCGAAAGCACCGGCGTTATGCCGCTACCAGCTGCAAAAAATAAATAGTTTTTAGCTTTTTCAGGTTCACAGTCAACACCAAAAATACCACTTGGTGGCATTACGTCCATTGTATCCCCAGAGGCAAGCTTGGTATTCACGAAAGTGGAAAATTTACCACCTGGAATTTGTTTAACGGCGACCCTCCACTGCTTATCCAATGGGCTTGAACATAACGAATACGAGCGACGTACATCCTCGTCATTGATTAAGGCTCTTAAAGTTAAGTGCTGACCCTGATGAAAAGCAAACTCCTCATGAAGTAATTCTGGGACATCAAAGGTAATTACAGAAGTATCCTCTGTTTCCTTGTATATCTCTGCAATTCTTAAGTTATGAAATTCAGCCATTATCTCTAAATACCAAAAAACTAACAATCGTTAGTTTACTTAGCAAATATAAGAAATATAGTTCATAACTATCTGTTAAAACCTTCGATGAGAACTTGGCTTAGGTCTTTAGTCAATTGGTCTGGATAGGGCTTTTCTTTTTTTGGTATCCATAAATAAAGAGAGCGCAGCGTTGTCAACATAGAAAACATAATAATTTCAGGATTGCATTCTTTAATCTCATTATTCTTCATCCCCTGTTTGACTATCTCAATAAAATTATTTTCATAGTCTGACCTTAACCTCAGATAGTAATCTAATTGACCTTCTAAATGCATCCAATCATTGTTAAGGGCGGCCATACCATCTATGTTATTTGCAGCCAAATTGACATGCAACGAGATAATGTCCTTAAGCTTAGAAATACTTGATTTTTTGGAATCTATAATGGTCTGCATGCCTTTGGTAAAATCCTCTGCAATAGAAATGATAATGACCTTTAAAATATCTTGTTTTGAGCTAATATGATTGTAAAGGCTTGCCGCCTTAATATCCATGGCACTTGCCAAATCTCTCATCGTCACAGCATTGTAGCCTTTATTTCTAAACAGTTTTGCAGCAACTCTTATAATTTCCTGTTTACGTGTTTCTTTTGGCATGGTCGGTTTTTACTCAAAAAAAAGAGTATCAATTTTATTGTTTTATATTCCGAATAATTACTGAGTTATGATGTTCATTTTTTTCTTGATAAAAAAACGAACCAAAAAAATCAAGACTGCAGATAATTTTTCTAAAAATTTCTTTCGCTTCGGCGCAAAAATAAAGATTATTAAATATCAAGACACAGCGTAAAGATGCCAAAAGAGTCTAGTATAAATAACATTAAATCATAGATAATTTTTGCTCAACCCTCCACTTCAATTCATTTTTTACGTAAAATTCTCTGAGGTCGAAATTCCATTTGAACAAAAGAGTTTAATTTATTAATAATGAAGTTATATATCAGCCATAAATTCGTGCAGAGTAAATTATAATAGGTAAAGTATTACTTTAAAACTTAAATCTGATGTAATAATTTTACAGTCACAAATAAAAGCATGAAGCAGACTTTTAAGACAAATCCGCTTATTGATAGGTTGCCACCTCATTTAAAGCAATTTATAAAGCCTCAAAATTATACTGATTACTCTCCGATTAATCAAGCTGTTTGGCGATTTGTAATGCGTAAAAACGTTTCCTATTTAAGTAAAGTTGCGCACGGCTCTTACTTGAAAGGCCTTGAAATGACCGGGATTTCGGTTGATAAGATTCCAAGTATGTACGGGATGAACCGTATACTAAAGGAAATTGGCTGGGCCGCAGTTGCGGTTGATGGTTTTATCCCACCAAATGCATTCATGGAGTTTCAGGCGTATAAGGTATTGGTAATTGCCTCTGATATACGCCAACTCGAAAACATTCAATATACCCCGGCGCCTGATATTATTCATGAGGCCGCAGGACATGCGCCAATTATAGCAAACCCAGACTATGCTGAATATTTGCGCCGTTTCGGAGAGGTTGGTGCCAAAGCAATCCTATCATCTCATGACAATGATATTTACGAAGCGGTAAGAAAACTATCTATTCTTAAGGAAGCTAAAAATTCAACGCAAGAGGAGATTGACGAAGCTGAAAATGCAGTTAATATACTTCAGAATAAAAAAGTACCCCTTTCTGAAATGGCGCAGATACGAAATCTGCATTGGTGGACTGTTGAATATGGTTTGATTGGCACCACTGAAAACCCAAAATTATATGGGGCCGGTCTACTTTCGTCAATTGGTGAAAGCAAATGGTGCTTATCTGATAAAGTCGAAAAAATACAGTACTCAATAAAGGCTGCAGAAACTGAATTTGACATAACAAAACCGCAGCCACAACTTTTTGTAACGCCCGACTTTGCTTACCTGATGGAAGTTTTGGATGAATTTGCAAGCACCATGGCTTTAAGAAAAGGAGGTTGGCGAGGTCTTAATAAACTGATTAATTCAAAAAAAATCGGCACTATCGAACTCAATACCGGATTACAGATTTCTGGGGTATTTACAACAATGATTCGAGACGAAGACAATAACGTGGTTTATTTCAAAACCGAAGGTCCAACGGCTCTAGCCAATCGCGAAAAAGAACTGATTGGTCACGGCACAGAAACGTATTCCAAAGGATTCAGCTCACCGATAGGTAGGCTCAAGGGCATCAATCTCGCCATCGAAAACATGGGTCCACGGGATTTGAAAGCTTACAACTTTTATGACAATAAGCGTATTGCCTTTGAATACGAAAGCGGCATTACGGTAGAAGGATTAAATATTACAGGTATTAGAAATCTACAAGGGAAATTAATTTTAATTCAATTTGAAGATTGCACAGTTACTTATAAAGAGGACATATTATTCTCGCCAGAGGATGGTACCTTCGACTTAGCTGTGGGCTCATCTATAGTTTCGGCCTTTGCTGGAAGCGCCGATTTCAATTCATTTGAAAATTTATATCACGTCTCCAAGCAAAAAACAGTGCAGCCCCAAACCGGCACTACCAAGACCCAACTGGAGGAATTATACAGGAAAACCAGGGAACTAAGAGCTAAACAATCGGCATTAGAAACCGAGGTTGCCTCAATTTTTGAAAATATGAAAAGCAGTCACAAAGGAGATTGGTTGTTATCTGTAGAATTATTCGAGCTTTGTAAAATCTTCAATTTTTCTGAAGTAAGCATGAAAGTTTTGGCCTACTTAAACGAACTTAAAGAAAATCAACCAAAAATTGCGCATCTCATAGACGATGGTTTGGCCATAATTAACGAAAAAGGATAAAGCATGGGTTTATTAAATTTTTTATTTGATAATAAAAAGAGCAATGTTCAGGATTTTTTAAAGCGAGACGCCTTGATTCTTGACGTTAGAACCAAAACTGAATGGGATGCCGGACATATTGAAAATGCAATACATATACCACTAGCTGATCTTAAAATGAAAATTGGCGAGTTAAAGGAATACGATAGACCATTTGTTGTTTATTGTGAGAGTGGCGGCCGTTCCGGTAAAGCTGTGGACTATTTGACCCAAAACAATTTTGAAGCAATAAATGGTGGAGGCTATAAAGGTTTGTCAAAAATTATTGGATGAGTTCCAATTCTTCAATATTCTCTATCGGCATTTGATTGTATTCCAAAGTCCAGCCAAGTGAATTCGTTAGGATATAAAACTTTGCAAGCTCACTAAGCAATCGGTTTTGAGCATTTGATTTAAGATCGGAAAGTTCTATTTTTTTCAATAGTTGCTTGTTGACCGTTTTTTTAATTTTATTGTAATCAGTAGCATCAAACTGGTTGAGGTAATCTGCCTGAATATCATAGTACTCAAAATCAGGATTTATTTTAATTTCCTCCTTAGGGATTTTTAAGAGTCTAAGGGTTTTACTGTCTTGGTCAATTTCAGTTTCAATTTGGCTCAAGTCATACGCAATAGTCACGTCGGCATTTACAACTACCAACGCCTTTTTTTCAACCTCGATTAAATCACCTAAAATGGCCTTAGAATTTTTATAGGTGAATACCTCACTAAAATGACCTTCGGTTACCACCAATTTACCAACATTTCTTACCTGTTGCTGGATCAAGGCCGAATTCTCCTGTAATATCATTTTTTCGTTTTTTCGGTCCTTATTATACAAGTATAAAAGCACAAAAAACATCGCTAAAAATATTCCTAGGATTACCTTTCTCATAGGCCTAAAATACAAAAAACATCAGCCATCTCCGACATAAGGAGCCTGAGCCAATGTTTTCTGAGTAATTAATAGCAAGACAAAACTACACGCTTAGTTCTTATTTAAGGTAAAGTTTATATTATGTTAATGTTAGGATTGTTGGTTATTTAGAAGATGTCATTCTAAGCTTAATCCACAAACTACCTACTTCAACTAATCTTTCAATTCAAGTTTTTCAGCGAAATAATCGCAGAAATCTTTCATGGTAGCAGTCATTTTCTCGTCTTGGGTGGCGCGATAAAAGGTATTGCTCATTTCCACTAAGGTTTGATGGAAAAACTGCTTCATCTCATCAACTGGCATGTCCTTGGTCCATAAATCAATTCTCAAGCTTTCTTTTGCCTTTGCGTCCCAAACCGAAAGCATCATTGCTTTTGCTTCTTCATTGTTAATCCCGCCATCTTCGGCGGACCAGCTCAATTTTTCAGGCACTCGATTTTCATCTAATTCTACATTTAACTCTATCTTAGATGCTATTGTTTTTGACATTATTTTGCAGGTTTATAGTTTGATTTATTAAAAATTTCATTTGGGTCGGTTTCCATGAGTTTCATGAGTTCAATCTCATTATTTTCAGCGTAGGCCCTAACAATTTGCCAACCTATAAATTGCCCAAGCCTTCCTGGTGTTTCGTTATCGATACTGAGATAAAATTTGGAAAATGGCGCATCGGCTATAAAGCGGGAAACCAAACTGTTATCATTATCAAAGAGCATTTCATTTTCAACAAAATGCGTCCAAATCATTTCTTCATTGAGTCTTGAAAAATCCAACTGGGATTGAGTATAACCAATCTTTTCTGCGTCAGATTTATAAGGAATGACCTTATCCTTGAAATAGAGTATTTTCCCGAAATAAATCATTTCCTCTAAAAAATTTTTCATTTTAGTTGGAAACATGCATTGTTTCGCATATTCCTCTGCCAGGTCAACCATAATCTGCTTTTTGGTCATATCCTGCTTGATATAATCAGAAATGTTAGCATAGAATTCATGATCTGGATTTAAATAGTTATCCAGTGCAATAAGTACTAAAGTATCAGTTACAATCACTGGAAAACGGTAATCCACATCGTTTGTTAACGTGACCACTTTAGGGATTGAAAACGTCTTATCATAATACTTTAAATGCCGAAATAAACGTTCTATATCTCCTTCGGTCTCAACAAAATCTCCGAATAACCTATCAACCTCGTTCAACAACTGCTTCTGGAGGGTATCTTCCATCCTAGAAATCATAATTGAATCTGGCATTCGTTTTGAAAACAAAAAGGGAAAGGCATTTTTGATTTTTCCTAAATCTGAAGGTTTAGCGGTAGCAAAAACGCGGTCAAATCTTTCGACGGTTATATCAACGTCGATTTTTGAGATTTCTTCTGCAATTTTATCCTCATCACGACAGCTATGAAAAACTAACATTGAAAAAAGAAATAAAAACAGAATCTTAAAATTTAAATAGCGAAACATGAAACCAATTAATTTTTATCTCTAACGGCTTTCCGTTATTTTTGTTGGGCAAAGGTAAGGTTCTTTGTTAGAAAATTATTGGCTATGAAAACAGAAAAAGTAGTTGGACACATTGTAAACTGGCTAAAGGATTACGCTACTAAAGCGGGAGTGAATGGATTTGTTGTTGGTGTTTCTGGTGGAATTGACTCTGCGGTGACCTCAACACTTTGCGCAAAGACCGGCATGAAAACATTATGTATAGAAATGCCAATTCACCAAGCTAAAAGCCACGTTAGTCGCGCTCATGAACATATTGCCCAATTAAAGAAGCGATTTGAAAATGTAGAAGAAACCAGAGTAGACTTAACACCGGTGTTTGAAGAATTTAAAACAGAAGTTTCCCTTGAAGGAAAACAAACTACGGTTGATATGGCACTTGCAAATACAAGGGCTAGATTAAGAATGACCACCTTGTATTATCACGCAGGTCTTTTGGGAAGACTAGTGGCAGGAACGGGAAATAAGGTAGAGGACTTTGGGGTTGGTTTTTATACAAAATACGGTGATGGTGGCGTGGATTTAAGCCCTATTGCAGATTTAATGAAATCTGAAGTTTATGAAATTGGTGATTTTCTTAAGGTCCCTAAGTCAATTATGGAGGCTGCACCTAGTGATGGACTGTTTGGTGATTCAAGAAGTGATGAAGACCAAATTGGTGCATCATACCCTGAATTAGAGTGGGCAATGACCATGAAAGATGAGGGAAAAACAGTGGACGATTTTGTTGGGCGTGAGCGTGAGGTGTACGAGATTTTTCTAAAATACAACCGAAATAATCTCCATAAAATGCTTCCAATTCCCGTTTGTGAGATACCTGCAAATTTGAAATAAGCAAATTTTGTTTGACAAAACCCTTATTCATGGGTAATTTTTCTTAACTTTAAAAATCCCTTTTTTGCGACTTTACCTTTGATATGGTTTAGAATACAAACTAACCAATAATTCCAAATGCAATGATCAAGTTATTAGTCGTGGATAATCATCCTATCGTTACCACAGGATTTGACCTGTATTTTAAAAATCATTCTGACATAACAATTGTTGGTTTACTCAAAAGCGGCGTTGAGGTTTTTGATTTTGTCCGCAGAAATCAAGTCGACGTCATCATTTCTGAAATTGAGCTTCCAGAGCTTAACGGAATCACTGCACTAAGAGCTATAAAAAAAGAATATTCACATATCAATATACTGATGTACAGTTACCACCCAGAAGAAATTTATGCC
>JBCCOJ010000124.1:0-9241 GCA_039025415.1 Bacteroidota bacterium
ATATATTTTTTCTCCATGGCTATTCAAAATAGTATACAATACTGCAATCAACTATATCAAGAAGCAAAAAAATTATAAAAAATCAATTACTTATAATAGACCGCAAGAATTTGAAATTGACAGTAATAATGTGTCAACGTATCTCAATACAGGAGATATTATTCAAAATAATGAATACAAATATCTCATAGTTTTTTGCTACTATTGAAAATAAATACTGGAAAGACTGACCATAATATTAAGATTACAAAATAAAGTAGTTCAGATATCGCGTTATAGTAATTTGCCGCCAACATCCCTCCAATCATTATAACATGTGCTAAAAAGGCCCATAATAAACCCAAATAAAGGTTATTTTTGAAAGTATGAGTAGGAACATCTACATAAAAACTAGTGCCCATTTAAGACTTAATAATAGATTGATTTTAATTAACAAAATCAAGACGTCGTTATCTATGTATCTTTTAAAATGAATAAAGAGGTTCTATTAGAACCTTATAAAAATTTCATCTTTATCTATGTTAGTATTATCAGCCATTCGAAAAATCGATAGTTTTGTGATTTCTTAAGTCTAAAGAAATATATGGGTTTAGGTCAAAAAGAGTTATGAATTAGGTTTTTCAGATAATCAGAAAATTAAAAGCCTGAAAAAACATAAAAAGCCTTCTAGAGCCTGTGGGTATTGACTTAGCGAGCCACAATAGAGCATATTTAAGATTAAAAACCAAAAAACCCTCGAAAATCTCACGATAATCAAGGGTCAACAAATTTTGATGGTGGTGCCTCCAGGAATCGAACCAGGGACACAAGGATTTTCAGTCCTTTGCTCTACCAACTGAGCTAAGGCACCAGTCACATTAAATGCGGTTTTGTCCACCAAAGCAATATAATTGCGAAGGCGGATGCAAATATAGATGCATTTTTAATATTCCCAAAAGGAAAATAGAAAAATAAATAGAGCTAAGTATGTCTTCAAAACACATAGAGAAACTCCTTATATGTTATTTTTAGGTTAATGAATTCTAGTTAATGACTGTCGGTTTTGTAGTTTTAGCGTTTTGAGAAAAAATGAATTTGATTGTTGATGTAGGGAATACCTTGATAAAACTTGCCGTTTTTAAAAACGATGTTATTGAATTTTATAGTTCGACAAAAAAAGAAGAACTAGAACTTACATTAAATGAAATTAAATCAGAATACCTATCAATTAAAAAAGGAATCCTCTCATCGGTTGGTAGTTTTGACGACCAGAGCGTCTTTCAATTTTTTAATTTTCCTTTTATCAATTTAAATCACCACTTAAAATTTCCATTCAAAAATAGGTACACAACCCCCAAAACACTTGGGGTTGACAGGCTGGCATTGGTGAGCGCAGCTGCGATGCATTATCCAAATGAAGATGTTTTGGTCATAGATGCTGGGACATGCGTCACGTTTGACTTTTTAAATTCCAAAAACGAATATCTCGGCGGTGCTATCTCACCTGGATTAAGGTTGCGATATAAGTCATTGAATGATTTTACCGCAAATCTCCCGCTACTGCCTACAGAATCACCTAAAGAAATAGTTGGGGACAGCACCGCGAATTCTATTCATTCTGGAGTGGTATTTGGTGTGGTCAATGAGATTAAAGGCGCTATTACTCAATATGAAAAACAATATCCTGGTTTAACAGTTATTTTAACAGGTGGGGATTCTGAATTCTTGTCAAAACAATTAAAAAATGGCATATTTGCCACTTCAAATTTTCTGCTGGAAGGTTTGAATTTTATTTTAGAATACAATTCATAGTATGATTAAAAAACTGCTAATAGTTTTAATCGCTTGCGTAACACTTCAAATATCTGCCCAAGAAGGGACGGCTTCTCCGTATTCATTTTATGGCATTGGGAGTTTAAAAGCAAAGGGAACGGTCGAAAACAGAAGTATGGGTGGTTTGAGTATCTACACAGACAGCATTCATGTAAACTTAAGAAATCCTGCTGCTTATGCCCAGCCTAATCTTAAAATTTGGAACGAGGAGAATAGACCAGTCAAGTTTTCTGTAGCAGGAAGTTACAACAGCGCTACTTTAAAGGCAGATTCAGGAGAAGCTGAGGTAAGTGCAACGACTTTTGATTATATAGCTTTGAGTATCCCGCTTAGCCCTAAAATGGGTTTTGGTTTTGGACTTTTGCCCTTTACCTCAGTTGGTTATAAGGTTGAGGATTTTGAGGGAGAAAATATAGTTAACCGATTTCGTGGTGAAGGTGGAGTGAATCGGGCTTTTTTGGGATTTGGTTATAGAATTACCAATAAATTGAGTTTGGGCATCGATTTAAATTATAACTTCGGAAATATCCAAAACTCAGTAGTTGAGTTTGATTATGATGATGATGGCGAATTGGTTGATTTTCAAAGCCGTGAAGATAATCGTTCAGATTTAAGTGGTCTTAATGTGAATATCGGTTTGACTTACAAGGATATGCTCACCGAAAAACTGGAATTACAAGTTGGTTTGACCTATACGCCGCGCAGTACTCTGACCTCTCGAAATGAGAGATTCTTCACTACAATTGAGATCCTTCAAAATTCAGATATAGAAATTCCAGTCAATTCAATTGAATTAGACCTAGAGGAACTTGGGCTTGATGTAACAGATTTGACCTTACCGTCCCGTTTCTCAGTTGGAGCAGGGGTTGGCGCACCAAGAAAATGGTTTGCTGGATTGGAATACACCCTTCAAAATACAAGTGAATTTTCAAATCCCTTTATTACAGCAAATAACACTAATTTTGTAAATGCTTCAGGAATTTCATTGGGTGGTTTTTTTATTCCTGATTATAATTCATTCAATAGCTACTGGAAACGTGTTGTTTACAGAGGTGGGATATATTATGAAAACACCGGACTTGAAATCAAGACCGAACCAATTAATGAGTTTGGCATAACATTTGGATTAGGACTACCCGTTGGAGGTTTTGCCTCAAATGCAAACATAGGTGTTGAAATTGGTAGACGAGGTACCAGAGAACAAAATTTAATACTAGAGAACTTTTTCAATTTACACCTGAGCTTATCCTTGAACGATAGGTGGTTTGAAAAAAGAAAATATAACTAACGTAAATTTAAACAAGATGAAAATGAGAATTGTAACATTCATAGCAGCCTTGGTAATCGCATCAAATTTTGGTCACGCACAACAAGACCAAGAATGTATGTTGAACTTGACATTATTGAGCGATTATTATAAAAGCAAAAAATATGATGAGGCATATGAACCATGGAAAAAATTGAGAACAGATTGTCCTCCAAAATTTAATCGTTTGGTATATCAAGGTGGTGAAAAGATTTTAGACCATAAAATCGATAACTCATCTGGTGCAGAAAAATTGGCTTTTATCGAGGAGTATATGAAATTGATGGATGATGCCAATCCTAATTTTCCCAAAAAATATCCAATGGGTGAGATTATTGAAAAGAAAGGCAACATGATGTATGATAACCAGAAAGAGTTGAATAAGTCAGACATGGATATCTATAATGTCTATGATAAAGCTTATACGCAAGATCCTAATAATTTTACGTCCACAAAAGGTCTCTATGTCTATTTCGTTAAAACGGTAGATTTATTTAAGGCGGGTGAGTTTGATTTACAGAAAGTTTTCGATAAGTACGATGACATCTCTGAACAATTAGAGAAATTGAACGAAGATTTCACCCAAAAGGTAAATAAATTAGTAGAAAAAGAAGAGGCTGGTCAAAAGCTTACCAAGAAGGAAGAACAATTAAAGAAGTATTATTTCGCCAAAATTGAAGCGAATGATAAAATCTCAGGAAGTCTTGATACATACTTAGGTCAGCTCGCTGATTGTGAAAATTTGATTCCACTCTATGAAAAGCAATTTGAGGAAAAGAAAACGGATGCCCAGTGGTTGAAAAGAGCGGTAAGCAGAATGTACAATAAGGAGTGTATCGATGCACCTCTTTATGTTGAATTAGTTAAGGCTTACGATGCAGCATCGCCTTCAGCAGACACTAAATATTTCTTGGCCACCATATTGTTCAAGAATGGTAATAACAAAGAAGCTGAAGCCTATTTAAAAGAATCCTACGATTTAACCGTAGATAAATTAAAGAAGGCGAAACTAGCTAAGCGTATTGCCAATAACTTTAAGAAAAGAGGTAGTTTTGGTACAGCTCGTAATTATTATCGAGAGGCACTCAAATTGAATCCGTCTGATGGCACACCTTATTTGTATATAGCTGCCATGTACGCAAAAAGTGCAAACAATTGCGGTGATACTAACTTTAACAAAAGAGCTGTATTCTGGTATGCAGCGAATGAAGCCAGAAAAGCCGGCCAAGTTGATCCTAACTTAAAAGGTACGGCAGCCAAAACAGCGGCTTCCTATGAAGGGAATGCTCCAACCAAAGGAGAAATTTTTACAGAGCAAATGAGCGGTAAAAAAATTGAAATAGGTTGTTGGATTCGTGGGAGTGTTACCGTTCCAAAGATTGACTAATAGTTAATCAAGCAATATAATGAGCAAGTTAATTACTTGTTATAAAAAATATATGGTCACGGCTTTAGTCGTGACCATATTATTTTCCTGTAAAAACAACTTCAAGGAGGTGCAACAAATAGGTGTGCTTCAAAATGAACCTATTGGTGTCGCCGAAAACATAAACCTTAAATATACCGAGGCCAAGGATACTATCGGGAGATTGATTGCCAATCTCGAAAGTCCTAAAATGTTCGATTACTCCAATCGGGAATTTCCGTTTATAGAATTTCCTGAAGGTATCACCCTTTACCTTTACGATGAAAAAAATCAACGCAACACCGTTCTTGCAGATTATGCTTTGGTTTACAATAAAACAGACCTTATCGATTTACAAGGTAACGTGATTCTCATCACTCCTCAAAAAGATAGTCTTTTTGCCGAACAAATGTATTATGACCAGAAGCAAGAGTGGCTTTTTAGTAATTTGCCGGTACGTTTAAAGTCTGCAACCGCCAATAGTGGTAATGGCGATATTTTTGATTCCGATACCGCATTTAAAAACTATACAATCCTTGAAGGTAGTGGAGACATGCTGTTAAAGGATTAGTGATAGCTACCAATTCATTAAAATCCATATCTTTATCAATAATTTAATTGAATGAAAATTCTTCAGTTTTTCCAATACGCCTATTTGATTTTTGCAGCCTTATTTATTTACGATGCAGTCACAAATATTGGTACAGATAATACTCAGGCCATTATTTCTTTCGTTTTTGCCGGTTTGGGAGTATTCATGTTTTTCTTCAGAAAGAGATTCCAAAAGAAATTCAATAATCGACAGGACTCCTAATGGATTTCAGCATTGTCATTATAATTTCCATGCTTTTGCTTTCTGCATTCTTTTCAGGTATGGAGATTGCCTACGTGTCTTCTAATAAAATCCATATTGAAATTGAGAAAAATCAAGGGGATTTTTTGGCTGATATTCTTAAAAGAATAACCGCTAAACCTTCCAAGTTTATCGCAACCATGCTTATTGGTAATAATATTGCCTTGGTTATTTATGGTCTAGTCATGGGCGATGTTCTAATGAACTGGTTTCAGTCCTTGCTGCCTTCACAATACCAATTGGTAAATTATTTCCTTACCGATTTAAACTTGCTCAGCCAAACGGTCATTTCAACAATTTTTATTTTAATTACTGCTGAATTCTTACCCAAGGTGTTCTTTCAAATTTACGCCAACTCTTTTCTCAAGTTTTTTGCTCTTCCTGCCTATTTCTTTTATTTACTTTTTTGGTTTGTATCGGCTTTTGTGATTTGGGTCTCAGATTTTATTTTAAAGCGTTTTTTCAAAACCGAAGGCGATAATGTACAGCTGGCCATGACTAAAGTTGAACTTGGAAATTACATCAGCGAGCAAATGGAGTCAGTTGAAGAGAATGATGAGGTAGATAGCGAAATACAAATATTCCAAAATGCGTTGGAATTTTCGGAGGTAAAAGCAAGGGAGGTGATGGTGCCCCGTACCGAAATAATCGCCTTAGATATTAATGAATCGGTAAATACGATAAGTTCACTTTTCATTGAATCGGGTCTGTCTAAAATTTTGGTATATAAAGATTCCATTGATGACATATTGGGATACATCCACTCATTTGAACTCTTTAAAAAACCCAAAAGCTTAAAAAGTGCAACCATGCCCGTTGTCTTCGTGCCCGAAACCATGTTGGTCAACGATGTACTAAATCTCCTTACCAAAAAACGTAAAAGTATCGCGGTTGTCATCGACGAATATGGGGGTACGGCCGGTATAATGACCATTGAGGATATTGTAGAGGAATTATTTGGGGAGATTGAAGATGAGCATGATAGTATCGCCTTGATTGAGGAAAGGCTGGGGGAGAAGCACTTCAAATTTTCTGCGAGAACCGAGGTTGACTATATAAACGAAACCTACAAGCTCGAGCTACCCGAAAGCGAAAACTACGAAACACTTGGCGGACTAATCGTCCATGAGACTGAAGAAATTCCCCAAGTTGATGACACGGTAATCATTGAAACGTTCAAGTTTAAAATTTTGGAGGTTTCGTCAACAAAGATTGACGTTGTTGAGATGGAAATTATTGAGGAAGACTAAAACTTCCACAACCCGCCAATTTAGAAAAGTCCCGATGTGCAAGTTTCATAAATGATTTTATTCTAATGGGCTTTTAAACAAAGGTCCTAGTGCCACGAATTGAGCTTAATTCTTACATGGTCGAGCTTATCCTCTAAAACCCAAAACAAAAAGCCAAAGAGGACTTTTTTAATTACATTGAAAGTGGTATTTTCGCGCACTTAATTGTTTCAAAATAAAAGTAAATGGCAGTTTTAAATAAAATTAGACAACGTTCATTATTCCTGATTTTGATTATCGCATTGGCGTTGTTCTCATTTGTATTGACCGATTTGTTTAAAAATAGCGATGCGCTTTTCGGCGCTTCCCAAGATGTTGTTGCTACGGTAAATGGTAAAAATATCAATCGTACCGATTTTATGTCTAAGGTTGAAAATGTACAAAGACAACTTGGGCCAAATGCAACTTCCACTACAGCGATGAATCGTGTTTACGATCAAGAAGTTAGAAGAGCTGTAATGGAAACTCAATTTGAGGAATTGGGATTGACCGTCGAAGAATCCCAAATGCGCGATTTATTGAAGCAAAACTTTAGTAGCTACCCAGACTTTCAGAATGAGGCAGGTCTTTTCAGTGAGGCTAAATTGAACGAATTTGTTGCTAATTTAAAGGAAATCTCTCCAGACCCTGCCGTTTTAGGAAATTTTCAGATTAGATACAGCGACTGGGTAAATAACGAGGCAAACATAGCCGTCTCCGCCAAGGAACGAGCTTATTATAATATGGTGAAATCTGGAGTTAATGCGACTTTGAATGAAGCTGAAGTTGATTACAAACTGGAAAATTTCACTAGGGATTTACGATATGTTCAAATTCCTTATGCATCAATTCCAGATAGTTTGATTGAAGTCTCAAAGGCAGACATCAAAGCTTATATGTCTAAGGACAAAAAGAAATACGAAGTTGAAGAATCTAGGGATATTCGTTACGTTCATTTTAAGGAAGAGCCAAGCTTAGAAGACGAGAAGAACCTTGAAGCAGAATTTGATAAATTCATTGAAGGTAAGACTGTTTTTGAAAACGGTCAAAATGATACCATCACAGCGTTTTCCCAAGTTCAACCAGAGGATATTGAGTCTTATATCAGTTATACTTCAGGTTCAGAAGTTGATTATGTAGATTCTTTTCTTAAAAAGTCCTCTCTACCCGATGTAGCAGCAGATTCTATCTTTAATTTAAATGTTGGAAGCACTTACGGGCCTTATAAAGATAATGGCATGCTGAAATTGACTAAGTTAGTAGCTGAACGTCAACTACCAGATTCTGTAAAGGTTAGGCATATATTAATTCCACATTTAGGAGCCACCAGTGCTGCACCTGATGTTACTCAAACCGAAGCAGAAGCCAAAGCTACAGCAGACAGCGTATTGGCAATAGTGAGGGCTGACCGTTCAAAATTCCCAGATTTAGTAACAGAATTATCATCTGACCAAGGCTCAGTGAACAATGGAGGCGTCTACGATTTCCACCCAATCACTCAGATGGTAAAGCCATTTAGTGATTTTGAATTTCAAAATGAAGTTGGTGATATTGATGTGGTACAGACGCAGTTTGGTTTTCACGTTATTGAAATTTTAGACCAGAAAGGGTCATCCAAAGCGGTAAAAGTGGCAACAATTGCTAGAAATATTGAGCCTTCAATCGAGACTATTGATAACGTATTTACCGAAGCCTCTAAATTTGAATTAGCCTTACAGGAAGGCGAATTTCAAGAGATAGCTACTGAGAAGAAGTATTCAGTTAGACCTGTAAACAGCATTAAATTATTGGATGAGAATATTCCAGGTTTAGGTAGCCAGAGACCTATCGTACGTTGGGCTTTTGAGGATAATACCAAGGTTGGTAGTTACAAACGTTTTTCTGTACCAGGTGGTGGTTATGCGGTAGTTCAGGTCACCAAGAAAACAGATAAGGGACTTATGGCGCCAGAAAGCGCTACGTCTGCTGTATTAGCTGAAATTCGAAAAGAGAAGAAAGCTGAGATGATACGTGCAAAAGCTTCGGGAGTTACGCTTGAAGATGTTAACACAAATGAAGGTGCTAAAATGAATACAGCCAAGGCAGTAAATATGAAAAACCCAACACTCTCTGGTGCGGGCGCAGAACCCAAGGTTGTAGGCGTTGCCTTTGGATTGAATGAGGGCGAAACTTCCGGACTCATTAATGGGAAAAGTGGGGTCTTTATGGTTGAAGTTACCAAGATTGACGAAACAGCCACCTTGGATAACTATCAAGGCATTGCCAATAGATTGAGTACGACCAGAGTAAATGCAGCGCAGACTAAGGTGTATAATGCTTTAAAGGAAACTGCCGATATTGAGGATAATCGTAAAACCTTTTACTAAAAGAAATAGAATTAATAGATAGAAATTAGCCTGGAATATGCCGGGCTTTTTTTTATTATGAGCTATAAGCTATAAGCTATAAGCTATAAGCTATAAGCTATGAGCTATGAGTTATGAGTTACGAGTTAAGTGGAATTGAGATAGGTTTAGAAAATATAATTTCGGGTGAAATAAGATTTTTATTTTAATTACAACCTACAACCTACAACCTACAACCTACAACCTACAACC
>JBCCOJ010000125.1:0-9231 GCA_039025415.1 Bacteroidota bacterium
CAAAAACCCAAGAAAAACACTTTGTACATGTTTCAGGACTGATTGATGAAATTAATGAAAACGACAAGGTTACTTTTGAGCTTGAAAAAGGTCAAAAAGGAATGAATGCGGTTCGGGTGAATCTACAGTGATACGTCTTTTAGTAAGTTTAATAACTCTTAAAACGACTTTCAAAGCAATTTTATACTTCGGATGACCTTGGTATAGGCTCCATGTCGAATTATGGAAACGTCAGGCTGTTCCGTAATGTACCGCGTTATGTAACTTGAGCTTTGGTAAAAGCGAAAGTTTGTACCGTATTTCCTAAAAAAATTTCTTCTAAAACACTCTTTGAAAAAGTAATGGAATACTGTTTTGCCGAACCCACAGAGTGGGGGAGGTGAAAGTGTATGGAATGGCATTTATCAAAATACCTACCAATGGGTATTGTGATAGGTCTTATCCTGAAATACTTTGCGTGTGGTGATTATAGGAATTGAAATGAGTTTCCATATCCACATATGCAAATTATTTCTTCATACCCTATGACTCCATAATTGGCTTCTTAAATTTTAAGGCTCCCGTTATGTCAATGGCAAGAATTAGTATTAACGATAAAAACAAATAATTATGTGGAAATTCGAATTCGATAATAAAAAAAGATCTCAATTGCCTTCAATTATTTCGATAGAACCATTTGCTATTGGATTGACTCATCCTGGACATATGGAATTTACTAAAGATGGTAGACTTTTGGTCTCCGAATTTGGCAAAGGACAAGTAACGGAAATTACTGAAGGTGGAGATTTTAGAAACTCAAAACCATTTGCATATAATCTAGGGCATCCTGCTGGTATAGTAACAAATTACGATGGAGATAAAATTTTGGTTGCGGATGCGGGATTACAGAAAATAATTGATATCACAAATGGCGGGGACGCATCAAAATGTCCTGTAATCTACGACGGTTTAAAAGGTGCTTATGGAATGACAGTATTTAAAAATGAATTATATGCTGTTTATTCTAACGAAAAAGAAAATGGATTGGTTAAAGTTAACGGCAAGTCATTCTCAGAAGACGATATCTTTAGTGGTGGATATCCAAATACAAGCCATAATTTACCATATTTCAACTCCGTTGAAGGTGGAAATTGTGGTTCTTGGGCTGCTGTTGCTCTTGGAAATAGATTGCTTTATACAGTGGCTGGGAATGGTACCATTTACGATGTAACTGAAGGTAAAAACTATGATGTAAAGGGTGGAGGAGAGTATATTACTGGTCTAAATAATCCGCTTGGCTCTTGGTATGTCCCCCAATTCGGTTATTTATTCATAGCTGAGAGGAACTCCGGTAATATAAAAATTATGCCCGAAAAAGGTGGATATGCAAAATATTATCCAGCAATTCTAACAGGTCTCAAACAACCAAGTTGTTTAAGATTTTCTCCAGATTTAAAAGCCATGTATGTTTGTGATTTTGCAAATAATGCCGTGATGAAAATATCATTTGGATAGAAAAATTAGCGAAGTTGATATTAATTGTTTGGTAATAATAGAAGGTTCTGTGCTATTTATAGAGGTAATCTTTTTGCAAAAATCTATAATTCAAGTATTTGATATTAAACTATATTAACACTCTTGTCGTTGTTTCCACTTTTCTTATTTAAATAGATATCAAAAACCGTCTTTTTAAATCCCACTAAATGTGAGATGCATCTTGTCTTTCGAATTCCGAAAAGGTATCTGAAGGGAGGTAATGAAACATATAAATAGCTTGATTAAGCTGTTCAAATCTTGTAAAAATCACCATCTTGGAACAAGTAAATAATTATTAAAGCTCAATATGAAAAAAAAGTATATCGAGGCAAGGATGCTGAAATGATTGAAAGTATGTATAAACATCTTTCTTTTCGTAATTACAGCAGACACACGGTAAGCAATTACATTAAAGAAATGAACCATATCTGCTGTCATTACCAATGTAGCCCAAAAGTTCTAGATCAACAGCAAATACTTGACTATCTCTACCTTCTTGTTTCAAATAAGAAATTTGGCCCAAATAAAATAGCAGTTGCAATTGCTAGTTTTACTTATTTCTTCCATAACATTGCTAAAACTCCTGAAAAGATAAAGCTACTCCAAAGCCCAAGAATTCCAAATAGGGTGCCATTTGTTCTTTCCCCACAACAGGTTTACGAATTTATTGAGTCATTATCTGCGCTTAGGGATAAAATAATTGTTCAAATGTTATATTCTACCGGAATTAGAGTAGGGGAATGCGTAAGCTTAAAAAGGCAAGATATACACCCTAGCCGTATGGTGATACGAATAGTAAAGGGAAAAGGACAAAAAGACCGTTATGTTCCACTCAGTCCGATGCTGTTGGGGCAACTTGAACATTATTACAAACAATATGAACCACTGGATTATATTTTTTACGGTAGAAATAAAAAGGAACCATTGAATAGAATAACGGTTAATCGAGTTATTTGGAAGGCAAATTTCATTCTAAAAACCAAGGAAAAGATTACGCCTCATACTTTTAGACATTCATTTGCTACTATGCTAACCGAAGAAGGAGAAAACTTGTTTACGATACAAAAGATATTAGGACACAAAAGTATTAATTCGACCTTCCGATATATTAAAGCTTCTAAAACAAAACTGAAATCTTGTATAAATCCGCTAGATAAGATTTACAACGATAATGATGAATCTAAACCCTAGAAAATGAGTGTGGAATGGAAACTGTGACTAATTATCTTTTTTGTTTAAATAAATCTCCATAACCGCCTCTTTAAGCTCTGCGAGAATATGACAGCAATTTTGTCTTTCAAAATCAGTAAAGGTATCCTTGATAAGAAAGTGCAACATAAAAATTGTTTTGTCCAAGCTGCTGGTAAGCGAAATAAGGTCGCCTTCATGGCAATTTTCTATATAGGTTAAGATAGGGGATAGGTCAAGTTTTTTGGGATTCATATAGTTGGTTATTTACTTGTTGAAAAACTTCTTAATGATAAATAATTATCGTTTTAGTATTAAATAATTATTTAAAACGATATAAAAATAGTTTAAAACAGTACTATTTAATCGTTTAAAGTTACAAACAAAATGTAAATAAGAAAATTAAGTTTGTGTAAAATGATATGCATTTAACGTAAAACGATTCAAATGAGCACCAAAAAGCCAATTAATAGAATTCGTGTTGTTCTTGCTGAACAAGACAGAACTAACAAATGGCTAGCCGAAAGGGTAGGGAAGAGTAGAACAACTGTATCTCGATGGTGTACAAATGATATGCAACCATCGCTAGAATCATTGTTGCAAATTGCTGAAGCATTGGATGTTGATGTAAGAGAGTTATTGGTGCCTTCCAAAAATGATTCTTGATGATTATTACAGCGGACAACATCGATTTCAATTTTGATAAAATCCCCGTCTCGGATTATTGGAATGACCATCCGAAAAAGGAATCTAAAATGCATAAGATTCATGCCTACCCAGCTAAATTTCCAGCATTCATCGTTACAAAATCCTTAGGATATGCAAAAAAAAAGAATGTTGACGTGAACTCGATTGCTGATGTTTTTTGTGGATGTGGTACAACTGCCCTTGAAGCAAAACAAAATGAAATCAATTTTTGGGGTTGCGATATAAATCCCGTTGCTACATTGATTGCAAAGGTGAAAAGTTCTATTTATGACCCTAAAAAGTTATCCAAGAGGTACATAACAATACTGGAAAAATTTGAAGAATCACAAGTTTTTGTGCCAAATGAAATACTAAATCACTCTCGAATTAATTATTGGTTTCATCAATCCCAAATTGATGATTTATACAAACTACTAAGTGTAATTCAAGACCTGCCTTCAGGAAAATATCGTAATTTCTTCCTTTGTGCATTTTCCAACATTCTAAAACCTACGTCAAAGTGGTTAACAAAATCTATTAAACCACAGATAGACCCGCAAAAGCCAATAAGAAAGGTAATAGATTGTTTTAAAGATCAATTTGGATTCATGCTCAAAGGAGTGGAGGAAATTAGAGAAGATTTATCTAATCAATCTCATACAAAAATTGAAACTAAAAACTTTTTATTAAAAAAATCAGCTGGTCCATTTACGGATTTGTTAGTTACAAGCCCTCCTTATGTTACTAGCTACGAATATGCCGATTTGCACCAACTATCTACTTTGTGGCTTGGTTATACAAATGATTATAGGGAGTTGAGGGCAGGTACAATAGGAAGTCTTTATAACAATAGTATTAAAAAGAATGAAATTGAGGCAGTAAACAGAGTTGGCAAGCATATTTGGAAAGGACTTAAAAGAGTACAGCCGGCTAAGGCAAGGTCCGCTATTAAATACTTTGTTGACATCAATAAGGCAGTTTTAAAATCGTATGACATAATTAATCCAAAAGGTATCGCAGTTTTTGTTATTGGAAACACTAAATATTCAGGTGTAAAGGTGGATAATGCAAAGTATCTTACTAGTTGTATGCTACAGGCTGGTTTTAAGGAAATTGAAGTGGTAAAACGAAAAGTGAGTTCCAAAATATTAACACCATATAGAGACAAAAACGGTAAGTTTTCTAGTGATAAGCGCAAGAGAAAAGTTTATGGAAATGAGTTTATTGTAATTGGCAGAAAGTTTGATGATGAGTAATTCAGGAAAAGAGATATTTAGACCTTATGCACGACTTATTACTATTCTTGGTGATCAGTTAATAACCAACAAAATTGTCGCAGTCAATGAAATTGTAAAGAACTCCTACGATGCGGATAGCGAGTTGGTAACCGTTAGGTTTTTTAATATGGATAATTTTAATGTCCCTCTCGGTAAAAGAACAGGTGAAGACCCTTACATTGAAATCGAGGATGACGGCGATGGGATGAATATTGATATTATTCGAAAAGTATGGTTGCGACCAGCTACTCCTAATAAGATTTCGAAGAAAAGAGGAAAAGGTGAGCAAAAATTCACGAAGAAGGGTCGTATTATGCAAGGTGAAAAAGGTATTGGTCGATTCGCGGTACATAAGTTAGGGGATGTAATTAACATTTTTACCAAAGAAGAAAATGAAGACGAGGCTGAGTTGCTGATAGACTTCAAGCAATATGAGCAAGAAGGCCAATTGGACTTGTTTGATGAAAATAAAAGTGATTACAAATTTCTAGACGAAATCACAAATGATTGGTCAGTAAATACTGAGCCAAAAGTTATCAAAAAAAGAAAGGGAACACTTATAAGAATAAGCCATTTACGTGAGTCATGGACAGATCGAGAATTAGGGAGATTAGAGAAATCTTTTCAAAATTTAATCACCCCAATAATTCCTGATGAAGACAGTAAAAGACTAGGGACTGTTAATCTGGTAAAAGACTTTAACGTAGAAATCGAAGTTGATAATGAGCCGTTCTCAAATCAGGACACGAAGATAACCTTTGAAAAAATTGCAAAAATCGCCCCTTTTAAATTTATTGGACATGTTTCTAAAACGGGGGATTTGAAATATGAATATAATGGAACCATTGCTCGAGAAAGAAAAAATAGTCGAGAATTCAATTTGTTAGACAATCAATTTGATATTACGCTACGGTCTATTAAGGATCGTTTTTTTGAAATTCAAGACAATGAAGAGATTAAGACCCATAGTCCGAAATGTGGTGAATTTTCGTTGGTTTTATATGGTTATGATTTTTATGACAAAGCCAAATGGAAAACCAAAAAGGATGAATCAGATTTTATTCGAAAGCATAACGTCTTTCTATATAGAGATGGTGTAAGAGTATATCCGTATGGCGACCCAGGAATTGACTGGTTGGAATTGGGAAAAAGGAGGTCAGAAGAAAAGGCCGGCTGGTACTTTAGTTATAATGATTTGGTGGGATTTATATTTATTTCCCATGACAAAAACCCTCTCTTAAAAGATGCTACAAATAGGGAAGGGGTCATGGATCAAGAAGGGGCATTTGAAGATTTTAGAGCACTTCTTATTGCCATGGTCCAGGTGATGAAATCAGAAGCAGACATTGACAAAGCAGAGATTATTAAGAAGAACAGTGAGCCAATTAGAAAGATTGAAGCAACGGTACAATCCTCATTCTCAAAATTATCTAAAAAACTAGATGTAATCAAAGATGAAGAAACAAAAGAGGTTGCAAATAAATATTTAGAAACATCAAAAGGGTATGTTTCTGAGATGAATAAAAGAGCTGAAATTTATGAAGATTTAGCAGGCTTGGGAATGGCCGTTGAGAAAGCTTCCCATGACACCTTAACACTTTTGAATAAAATGAGTCTTAATCTTAGCGACATCAAAAAAAGGCTCGATAATGATAAGATTGAAAAGGAAGAGCTGATAAGTCTAATTTCAGATATGGAGGATAACACCTATTTTCTTTATGAACAACTCCAAATAATTGAACCACTCTTTAGATATGAAAAAAGAAAGGAAAAAAAAGTTAGTATAAATGATACTGCAGAGAAGGTTCTAAGGTATTATAGATATGAAATATCAAATTATGGAATTGATGCCGAAATAAAATGTCTTTCTGACATACAATTACAAATCGGAAATGGATTAATGCTACAAGTTTTTATCAATCTTTTGGATAACGCAGTTTATTGGTTGCATAATAAATCAGAGAAAACTAATAGAAAAATACTAATTGAAATCGATGGAGCGAAGAACTCAGTTACGTTTTCGGATTCCGGTCCAGGTATTGACAATAGTGCCATTGATTATGTTTTTCTTGAATTCTTTTCAAGAAAGGGAGGTAGAGCTGGAAGGGGCCTTGGGCTTTATATTGTTAAAGAAATTCTTGATAGAATTGGAGCAACGATTGAGGTTATCCAAAATGCCAACCAGAGGAAATTGAAAGGAGCGAATTTTAGAATAAAATTTCCAGAAAAATGACGTCAGAACAAGGGGTAATTCTTTATGCAGATGATCATGTATTTGATCAGAGGACTCAAGAGGGACAATTATATGGATTATTGAGCAAAGAATTTCCGGTAATGGCGGTGGAAACTGTCGAAATGGCGGAGAAAGCAGTAAACTCGATAGGCACATTTTCCGCACTAATATTAGATTGGGAGTTTAAAGTAGAACCTGAAGAAGGTGTCAAAAGACCCCCTCAAACACCTGAACCATTTCTAGAAAATCATGACTTCTATTCATTAATATATATTTTCTCTAGGAAGGATAATATTGATAATTTACTAAAGAGAAAGATTTCCCGAAAATTTAGTGGTCGAGTCCAGTTCAAAACTAAATCCAATGACGTCCAAAAAGATTTTAAGGATATTAAAAAGGATTTGATGTTATGGAAAAAGGAGAATAAGAAATCCGTGGTAGCTTTAAAATGGAGTAGCACAATAAACACTTCAATTCAAAATATTTTTTCTGAACTTACTAGGGCAGATGTTAATTGGATTAATGACTTATATAAGTCCGCAGATTCTGACGTTAGCCCTGAAATAGAGGTGGTCAACTTGATGCAGTGTATCCTATCAGAGAGATTAATTACAAATAAGGATTTGCTTACGTCCATAGCTGAGTTAAAAAATGAGCAGGAACCCAACGGTGATAGGGCAAAAGAGGTAGCTAGATTGACAAGAAGACTTTATTATACGAAATTGGATAGTTTTAGCTTTGAAGAAGTGCCTGTGATGACAGGCGATGTGTTTGTCTTGAATAGTACCAAAACTAAATATGGAATTGTAATCACTCCAGAATGTGATGTAAGACATATAAAAGGTAAAAATGGTGAGCATTTCGAACTCCTTACTTTTGAAAGGCACGCGGCAAAAAAAATCATGAAGTCCAATGTTCGTCCAAATGTAAGTAAACTTGACAAAGGTGTGTTTTATAATGGTCTCAAGGAAATACTTGGAACTGATTTAACTAGAAATCAGAAACAAAAAATTAGTAGAATAATAAATACACATGAAAAAGATCAAGTTTTAAAACAAACTGAATCTTTGTACAAAGATGCTTTAAATCAAAACCACAAGAGACTACATTTGCTGCCAAGTTTTTATTTCACTAAAACAAAAGTTAACGAATTAGCTATCCTTGATTTTAGAAACACAGTACTTCAAAAGTCAGGAGTCGAATTGGAATCCTATCACCGAATATGTAAAATAAATTCACCATTTATTCAAGAAATTAGACAACGGTACTTGGCATATATAGGTCGTGTAGGTGTTCCGGCTCCGGTGGAAAGTTTAAAAGAAATAAATACTCGGCCTTTGGTCGGTTAAGTGTTGAAATAGATGAGTTGGCCAGAAGAAAATGCGGGCCAGCGAGGGCGTGAATTTGTGGCTTGGCACAAAGAACCATTGCCCTGGGCTTTGTGTGGGGCGCATATTGCCCAAATAGCGAAGCTATTAAGACACAAAGGGAGCGTAGAAGCATATTTTCTTCTTGATTTTTTGTTTCTTTTTTATCAAGAAAAAAGAAAGTATAATTATTTTTAAAAAGTAAAACCACTACCATACAAAGGCAGTGGTTCCTGAGAGGATAATCTGGAGCTTTACTGTTAGCCATACATACAAGGTAGATCAGTAGGCTTTGGATTATCGCTCTTGCACAAATCAAAAATACGTTTCACCGTATAATCTCTTTCTTTATTTTATTAACAATTAAGTAAAAAAGGATCATGACCAAAAAAGAATATAATTGTTTGATAGTAAGTAATTTAATTAAGTGTTAATAACTTTATAATTTATCACTTTTTGTTTTTCTATTTCACATAATACTTGAAGATTAAATAAAAATGGCTGGATCTAAGGAGGATGTTAGCAAGTGCTAAGAATTTTACTCGAAGAGAAAATTTTAGCTTTTGCGACAAGCTGACGAGATGTCTCTGAAATTTTTCTTTCGAGAATTCACAAGTAAACCCAAGGTTTTAATAGAAACGAAAAGTTGAGCTTTTAATGGCGCTGGCCAAGTGGCTGAGAATTGCGTATAAAAATAAATGCTTGGGCATTTACTTTTTATGAAAGCAATATGCTGTTGGCCGAGCGGCTATTTTACATAACGACAAATTATAGATACAAATGAAAACATGCGGCGAAGCCGACCGCTAGGGAATGTTTCATGACCCTGTTCATAATTCCCATAAATAACGAAATGTTGAGGGATATTTTACATAATAGAATTATAGCTATCAAATGGATAAACCGCTGGAAAAGCAAAACAATGCATTTGTACTATAATTTATATTATGTAAAATAAAACATA
>JBCCOJ010000126.1:0-9189 GCA_039025415.1 Bacteroidota bacterium
GAAGAATTCAATAAAATCAGGATGGTCTAGAAATTCCCGATAAGCCATGCGGGATTTATTGACTAGCGTGTCCAAGGTTTTATGGAGATAGGATTTATCCTCTTTTAAATTACCAAGAATAACCTGCTTTGCAGTGCTTGAAACAAACATTTCCAAATTATAGCTGGCATTGATTTTATTCGCAAATTGGTTTGAAATGGTTTCACCCTGTACGGTCATTTTTATCCGACCACTAACTGAATTTGGTGGCATACTTTCTAAGAAGCGATGTATTTTACCTCCACCACGACTAATGGTACCACCTCTACCATGAAAGAAACAAAGTTCAACACCAAATTTATCGGCAACATTGGTCAAGCTTTTCTCAGCTTTATAAATATTCCATCGACTGGTTAATATCCCGCCATCTTTGTTGCTATCACTATAGCCTAACATGATTTCTTGATAATTTAGAAGACCTTTTTTGCGTTTTTCGGAAATTAAAGGATGGTTTAGATATTGCTCCAATATTTCTGGACCTGCCAATAAATCATCAATGGTCTCTAAAAGCGGTGCAACCATTAAATTTGATTTACCAAGGCCTACCTCACGCAGAAATAAATACACAATCATCATGTCACTAAGGCTTCTGGTCATACTTACGATGACAGAGCCAATCCCACTTTTACCGTATTGATCCACATATGTTTTTACTTCCTTGAGATATCCCAAAACGTTGTCTGCTTCTAAACCACAAGATGCATTGGTATTTAGGAAAGGTCGGTTATTTTCGAGTTCTTGATTGATGAATTCCATTCTTTTGGTTTCATCCCACGAGGAATACGCGTAATCTTCAAATCCTGATTCTTTTAAAATCTGTTCAATAGCCTTTTCATGATAGGCACTATTATTTCTTATATCAAGTTTAGCCAGGTGAAATCCCGTACAATCCAACAAGCGCTCTACAGGGAAAAGGTATTGTTTGGCAACATTTTCAGCATTAAGATCAATCAGGGTTTGTCTCAATGTTTTAAGTTGTTTAGATAATTCTTCTGGATTACGATAATAACTTTCTGGAATATCCTTGAACTTCTTTCCTTCAATGGTGTTGTCTAATCTGGCAATGAGCAAATTTACGTACTGTCTTAATGGCTCTGAGGGATTTCGATTCAATGCGCGCTTTCCATCAGCTCCAAGTTTTGAAGCTTGTTCTTCAATTAGACTAATAAATTCTTCCGAAAATCCATTTAAGTATTTTGAAAAGCTCAATTTTTGGGCAAGATTGACCAATCGCTCTCTTATAACTATCAGCGCCGATTTGCGATGGAGATTTAAAGTTTCAGCGGTAAATTCTGGAGTAACAAAGGGATGCCCGTCTCTATCGCCACCAACCCAACTGCCAAAATGTAGTTTTGGAAATTGTTCTGGCCAATCCATCAAATCAGGATTTAAGCCCGAGGAAATCCAGGCGTTCTTCAATCTTTGGTCAACCACATGAAGTACGTTGGGAAAGACATTTTTAAAATAATGCATCAAATTACTTCGTTCATCTGCGAGTCTCGGTTTTTCCAAATAAATCTCCCCAGTTCGCCACCATCGTTCTAAAACGCCAGTAATCTGTTTTTCGATGTCGTTCTTTTCTGAATCTGACCAAAGTGGATTTTCCTTTTTCACGATTAGTACGTAGAGCTCACGGTGCAAATCCAGTACACTTAGCCGTTTAGCTTCGGTGGGGTGGGCAGTTAACACCGGCATGACGTCTACTTTTTTAAGGGACTGGGCAATGGTTTCATCAGAAATAGTCTTCTCCTTACATTCTTTCAAAGTCTCTGCCCAAGACCCACGTATACTCTCTGGACCTAATTGGTTTTCAGATTTTCGGCGGAATTGAGCAGCCGCATTCTCCTCGGCAATATTCAGCAATTCAAAACTAATACCTAATGCCTGAACTAGCTTTTTATCTGAAATTTTTGAGGTATCAATCTGCGTCGTTTTGTCAATTTCAGGAATAGCTTCCGCAATATCATCTTCACCTAATGATTTGAGCATATGCTTAAAAGTGTTTAGCAAAAAGGTAAAGTCATCCTTGATTTTTTTTAGGCCGTTTTGCTGTAGAGTTTGTTTATCCATTTTTGTTGTTTTCGGTTTTTAGTTTTTAATTAATAAGGAATTTTAAAAAATGCACAATCTAGCGTCTAATTAATCCTGTTGATCTGTGAATTTGTAGCCCATTCCATAAATATTTCTGATATAATCTTTTCCTTTTTTAGAGGTTATTTTTTTACGAAGGTTGGCAAAATGGGTGTAAATAAACCTATCAGTAGACATTCCCAGGTCATTATCCCTTAAATGCTCCACTAAAGTTCGTTTTGTTAATAGTCTATGTTTATTAATAATGAACAGATGAAGGATTCTGTATTCGGTTTTTGTAAGTGTCAATGGTTTCAGATTCACATAAACCTCGTGCGATTCAGGTTTGATTTTAATTTCATTAAATTGAATCTCGCGATTACCATCATAAACTATTCGTTTATGTAGTGCTTTTGTTCTGGCAAATAATTCATCTACAAAAAACGGTTTTCCCAAAAAATCGTCAGCACCCAGGTTAAAGGCCTTGATTTTTTGTTCTAGGGTTGATTTCGCAGAGAGTATAATCAAACCTGAATCGATTTTATCTTTTTTAATTCTTCTGATAAAATCGTAGCCGTCAGCATCGGTTAAATCTAAATCGACAATTAAAATATCATACTCGTTGATGCTGATTCTTTGTTGCGCTACCTTATATTTTGTTGCTATTTCACTCTGTATGCCATTTTCCAAAAATTTAGATTGTATGGTTTCAGCCAACTTTCTATTATCTATTATTAAAACTTTCATCGGTAAATTCAATTGAAAATTTCACGTTATAAATATACTTTCGGGCAAGCAGGAAAAACATGACATTATACCATGTTTGGATAAAATACTTAGTTTGATTCCTCGCTGTAGAAAGGTTCATTTTCAATTGAATCCATTGCCTAAAATGATTCTTTGTTAAGATGAAGAATTGATTGAATAACGATTTTTCAATCTTAGCGGTTGGGTAGATAATCAATCGTATCCCATCATTCCAATGTTGTGTTATTGAGGCCTTGGAATAGTTAAAGTTTTAGTGTAATCGGTTGATGGCCTACACCTAATTATGAGACTTCGCTCCAATCCAAAATGAAATAATAGTAGGGGCCTTTAATATTTCCGAATTAGATAAACCTCATTTCAATTTCTTAAGATTTTCTGAAGATTCGTCAATTATATTTATCATAAAATCGAGTAATCATAATAATTTAAACGAAACAATACTTTTAAAGACATTACTTACCATGAAAAATATATTAGTCCCTGTAGATTTTTCGGATGGCGCATCAAACGCCCTATCCTACGCCATCGAATTATTTAAGAACCAAGATTTAAAGATAACCTTGCTCCATATCTTCGGCATGCAATCCACAGCCTTGATGATGAAAAATATTGATGGGGTGCTGATAAAGGATGCCGAGCGTCAAATGGAAAGTTTTCTAAAGAAACACAAAGAAAAACATCCAGACGTCAAATTCGAAACTAAAATCAGGAAGAATTACCCGGTCGATACGATAGTTCAAATGAGTGAAAACAACGATTTTGATTATATCGTTATGGGTACAAAAGGGGCGACTGGCCTAAAGGAGGTTTTTTTAGGGAGTATCGCTGGTGGAGTGGTCGCAAATTCCCAAACACCCACCATAGTAGTCCCAGATGGATATGAATTTAAAGGCATTGATTCTATCGTTTTAGCGGTGAATGATGACCCCATAAAAGAATTGGATTCAGTAAAGCCACTTCGGGATTTGGCCATTACCAATAATAGTAGTTTAACCATACTGCACATTACTGAAGGTGACATACCACATTTGGTACAATTGAAATCACTGCTCTCAGATGTAAATCATAATACAGATTACAGTTACAGTTCAGGCAATGTCAATAATGACATTAATTCCTATTTAGAAAAGAAAGAATCCCATCTGATTTGTCTTATTCGCGGCCGAAAATCTATTCTAGACCGATTGTTTGATAAGAGCGTCACCATGAAGCAGACCTTTAATAGTCCGGTGCCATTGTTGATTTTACACGACCAATAGAAAAGAAACCTTCAAAGAAATTAAAGCTAACGGGTCATGAAGGACATACTGCCATTGCTTACAGGTGGTTTAATTCTTTTTATCTACGCTATTTCGCAGTTGTCTGAGACCATGCGCGAAATTTCGACCAAAAAGGCTAAAATCATAATTGCTAAATATACCAGGAATCTATTTCTATCAATTTTGGTGGGAACAGGGTTAACCATACTTTTAGGCTCTTCATCTGCCGTTATAATTTTAGCCATAGTCTTTATCAATGCAAAAACATTGAATTTTAAACAGGCCGTTGGGATAATTTTAGGGGCAAATATCGGCACGACCTTTTCTAGCCAATTGATTGCTCTAGACATTGGAAAATTTGCCATTTTGCCCTTGATCATTGGTTTAATCATGCAATTTGCCAGTAAAAACAAAAAGTTTTCGCGCTACGGTAAAGCGCTGTTTTTTTTCGGAATGCTATTTTTTGGACTCTATATTATGGAAGAGTCCGTGCTCCCACTTCGAGATAGTGCCATCTTTGAAGAATGGATTACAAAGATTGACGAAAACGTATTGCAAGGCACTTTGGCCGGAGGGGTGATTACTCTAATTATACAATCATCCAGTGCCACGGTGGGCATGGCGATTCTATTGGGAAAGCAAAATCTAATTACCCTTTCGGGAGGATTGGCAATTATGCTTGGGAGCGAGCTTGGTACCTGTTCTGACACGCTTATTGCGACCATCAAGGGGAGTAGGCAAGCCATTAAAGCAGGAATCTTTCATCTGTTTTACAGTTTTGTCACCATTGTAATTGGCTTATTGGTTTTTGATTGGTTTCGTGAACTTGTGCTTTGGGTTTCGTACAACCAAAGTTTAGATAACCAAATTGCAAACGCGCACGTCATGTTCAACGTAGTGGGTGTATTACTATTTTTGCCTTTTGTGGGATTAAGTATTAAACTTCTCAATTATATGATTCCCGAAAATAAATAAATTGGAATCAACCCCAACCTCATAAATGTCTGAATGATTTAATTAACAATCATAATTAACTAGCAGTTACGTTATTTTATGTTTTAATTAAGAAAATTCATACGAATTGTCTATTTCTTGCGTTTTAAAGCTTTAATCATCAATCAATTTGATTTAACCTTCACTAAAGGTTAAATTTTCATCAATCAATCCAATGCAGAAAAATCACCTATTAACTGCTGTTCTTTTAGTACTTACTTTTTTTTTAAATGCCCAGAATTCATCTATAACTGGAAAGGTAATTTCCGACGATGACAAAACACCACTTGAGTCGGCAACTATCTACCTTGAACGCGTTCAGGATAGTAGTTTGGTCACTTATACCATAACCGATGCCGAAGGAAAGTTTGAACTATTTAATGATACCAATGAAAAGAAATTGAATTTATTCGTTACCTCGGTGGGATACAAAACCCATTACCAACGGGTTAATATTTCCGAAGACGTTATACAACTACCTACCATTTCACTAGCCATAAGTACAGATGCGTTGGATGAGGTGGTCATAAAATCAAGAGCGCCCATCACCATAAAAAAAGACACTTTGGAGTTCAACGTTAAATCCTTCAAGACAAAAAAGGATGCCAATGTTGAAGACCTGCTCAAGGAACTACCCGGTGTTGAGGTTGATGAGGCCGGAAATATCAAGGTTAATGGCAAGGATGTGAGTCAGATATTGGTAAACGGTAAACCCTTTTTTGGTGATGACCCGACGATTACCACCCGAAATTTGACCAAGGACATCATTGAGAAAGTTCAAGTGGTGGATACCAAGACCAAGTCTGAGGCATTTTCTGGTGAAGAAGGCGATTCTGATAATAAAACGATTAATCTTACCATTAAGGAAGAAAATAATAAGGGTGTTTTTGGCAGGGTAGCCGCTGGAGGCGGGACCGATGAGCGCTACGAATATGCGGGAATCGTGAACTTATTTGACAACGACCGTAGAATAAGTGTTTTAGCTGGTGGCAACAACATCAATACGCCGGGGTTTAGCTTTGGTGAAATCCAAAAGATGTTTGGTGGAGGTGGAAGTGTTTCCTTTAGTAGTAACGGCTCCTTCAATGTAGGCGGTAGAGGTTTTGGGGGAGGCGAAGGTATCGTTACCTCACGAAATATTGGAGCCAACTATGCCGATGTGCTTTCTGAAAAGATTGACATCAACGCCGATTATTTTTACTCAGAGAGTGATTCTGAAAACGATACCCGTACCGAACGGGAGAACATACTGCCAGATTCCCGTTTTTTTACCAGTAGTGATTCACGACGAGTGAATGAAAATCGCAATCATAGTTTTAATATGGGCTTTGATATTGAGATTGATTCTACGTTTTTAATCAATGTCACTCCGTCGTTTCGATTCTCACAGTCTGAAAACGTTTTTTCCCGAAATGAGCGTACCAGAAATGAGGCGGGCGAACTCACCAACCAATCATTTGCTTCTACTTTCGCGGAAAACACCGGACGTAATTTTAGCAATGAGTTTCAAATGACCAAGCGCTTTGGTAGTGGGGGTTCATTTTTGAGAGTTGGTTTTGATACCGATGTCAATTCCACCGAGGCGGATGATTTTCTTAATTCTGAAACTAATTTCTTTAATAGTGACGAAGATGATGTCATTAGAGACCAATTTACAGACGCCGAAACAGAGTTTTTGAGTTTCCGTTCAAATCTGACTTACCGAATACCGATTGTCTCAAAAACCTTTTACGTCGATTTAAGATATAACTATCAGGACGATAAGCGCACCAGTTTACGTAGCACCTTTGATAGAGATGTCGAAACCGGAAATTTTGATGATTTTAATTTTGACCTGAGTACCGATTTTGAATATTTCAATACTGAAAATGTCCCCGCCATGAGATTAGTGTACCGTAAGGATAAATGGTCGGTTTCGGCCGAGGCGCGTTATGTTTTCAGAACATTGGAAAATCAGGATTTTCTCAGACCCGAACTTAGCTTAAAACAAGACTTCGAAGCGGTGGAATTAAGGGCGCGTTTCAACAAACGGTTTAGCGATAAGGCATCAATCTACTCGGGATATTCGCTTGACAATGAACCACCAAATTTGACCCAATTGCAACCCTTTCAAAATGTAAATGACCCTTTGAATACGGTAACCGGTAATCCCAATCTGGAGCCAACCAATCGCCATAGACTTTACGCTGGATACAATGCCTTTGATTGGCAGAAGAGAAGCGGATTTTATAGTTATTTGAGTGTTGGGGTGGTTGAAGACCAGGTTGTCACAAGAACCGTTGTTGACCCCGAAACCTTGAAGCGAAGCACAACTTACGCCAATGTTGATGGTAACTACGATATCTATGCCAATGCCAACTTAAGTAAAACTGTAAAAATCGATTCATTGGTTGATTTGAATTATGATGTTGGAATATCTACCAGCTTAAACAGAAACATAAACTTCAATAACGAGGTGCAATATGAAAGTAACGTTAGGTCTTTGACGCCTAGCGCGGGTTTACGTTTTACTTGGAAGAAGGTCATGGAGTTTAGACCACGTTACCGATTGACCTTTACTGAAAACACCTTCGATATCGATAACCTAGAGGATTTTGAATTTGTTCGCCACAATCTCGATTTGAGATTGACCACCTTTTTGCCCAAAGGTTTTGAGTGGCGAAACATCATTGATTACAGTTACAATCCTCAAGTAGCTGAAGGTTTCCAGCGTAGTATTTGGTTTTGGAACTCAACCTTGGCCTACAGTTTTATGAAAGATAAGGCCACGCTTACCTTAAAGGTCTTTGACTTACTCAACCAAAACAACAACGCCCGTAGAACCGCTTCCCAAAACTTTATTCAAGATTCGCAGAGTACGGTATTGGAGCAATACTTTATGCTAAGCTTTAGTTGGAAATTCAATAGTCTCGGGAGCAAAGGTGAGACTGGTGGGGAAGTTTTCTTTTTTGATTGAAAATTTTAGTCAACCTATTTTAGGAAAGTACACTTGTCAAAATTCAGATTATTCTTTGTCACAAATTCCTCTAATAGAAAATAATTGTCATCTCCCCAAAGCCCTAAATCTTCGCAAATTTTCGTATTCAGTCCTTTTACATTTTCTCCAGAAGCATTTTCAAGGAAGTCTCTAATTTCCTTATACTCTTTTCTTAATTCTTTAAACTCAACTTTCATTTTGGTCAAATGTTGTACAACAATGTGCTAAACGCACATATGTGCGTTTATTCCATAAATATAGGAAATAAGTGCACATTTGTGCGCTTATTTAATCTATAACACTTACAACTAAAGTTGATGTTACCAACTGAGTTGACCTTTCAAGATTAGATAGCAAAAACGTTATCCAAAATTTCTTGAGTAAAGTTTCGGATTAATATTTTATATTGAGATTGAGTCGTAAATTCAATAGTCTTGGGAGTAAAGGCGAGACTGGTGGGGATGTTCTTTTCTTTGATTGAATTTTTTAGTCAACCTGTTTTAGGAAAGTACATAGTTCTAATTGGACACAACGGCTTAGTTATGCGCAGTATCACGAATGGTATTGCGTGTAGGTATTGTTATAGCTAGTTTTATTCTTAATTTAATTCAATGGCCACAATTGCAGCGTCCTTAGTTCCATTCTGGCTTTGAAGTGAGGTATCCCTAATAATGTGCAGACCTTCGCTAAATACACAGTCAATAAAAATAGTATTTTTGGAAAAAGAAAGTTCTCCGAAACGCGCATTGTCAGTTTGTTGAGCTTGAATATAATGTCCAAAGTCTCCATTGGATGTATACTGAATTAAAATAGGGCAGTTTTGTCCCCCACAGGATGTTGCAGATTCAAATTCATTCTCACCTGTTTGAAATTCTACATTACCACTTATTCCAAGTCCGAAATAAAGATTGTCCAGCAGGTCAGTTGTCACTTCAGCGCCTGTTAAATTTTCAGATGCTTTAATATGTCTTACCCACTGTGTCGAACCGTCATTTTCTAGCATCCAAACAAATAAATCTTGGCTTCCTATAGCTGATTCTAATGAGGTACCACCAAAATTTACCAAATCAGTAAATTGTCCAA
>JBCCOJ010000127.1:0-9093 GCA_039025415.1 Bacteroidota bacterium
AACAAAGCTTTTTAAGTAATTAATGTTATACTTTTTAAACAAATGGGTAATAGTTTTCAATTTTTAGACTATATAATTTTTATTATTTACGCTTTAATTATATTGGGCGTAGGTCTATGGATTTCAAAGGGTGAAAAAGGCAAACAAAAGAGTGCAGAGGATTATTTTTTAGCCAGTAAATCTTTGCCTTGGTGGGCCATTGGCGCATCTTTAATAGCTGCCAATATTTCAGCTGAACAATTTATAGGAATGTCTGGTTCTGGTTTTGCATCTGGTCTGGCAATAGCGTCTTACGAATGGATGGCAGCACTTACACTTATTATTGTTGGTAAATACTTTTTACCCATATTTATTGATAAAGGACTTTATACTATTCCAGAGTTTGTGGAAAAACGTTTTTCAACGAATCTTAAAACTATTCTTGCTGTTTTTTGGATAGCTCTTTATGTGTTTGTCAATTTAGCTTCAGTATTGTATCTAGGTGCTCTGGCTCTAGAGTCTATCATGGGCATTTCTTTAATATATGGAGTTTTGGGTTTAGCTTTATTCGCCGCCGCATATTCATTATATGGAGGTTTGTCTGCAGTTGCTTGGACGGATGTTATTCAAGTTATATTTTTAATATTAGGTGGTTTAGTAACCACATATTTGGCCTTAGATTATGTGTCTAATGGTCAAGGATTCTTTGTAGGCTTAAAATCTGTGTATAACACTGTCCCTGAGCGTTTTGAGATGATACTGGATACGTCCAATCCAGAATATCAAAACCTGCCTGGTATAGCTGTATTAGTAGGTGGTATGTGGGTAGCTAATTTATATTATTGGGGTTTTAATCAATATATTATACAAAGGACTTTAGCTGCAAAATCTTTAAAGGAAGCCCAGAAAGGTATTTTATTTGCGGCATTTTTAAAGCTAATAATTCCTTTAATTGTCGTTGTTCCAGGCATTGCTGCATATGTAATGATAAACGACCCAAATATTATGGCACGTTTAGGTGAAAGTGCCCTTGTAAACTTACCAAACTTAGATGCTGCAGATAAAGCCTATCCTTGGTTGCTACAATTTTTACCAGTTGGTTTAAAAGGCTTAGCATTTGCAGCTTTGGCGGCTGCAATAGTGAGTTCGTTAGCATCGATGCTTAATTCTACCTCAACTATTTTTACTATGGATATTTATAAGCCTTACTTCAACAAGAATGCGAGTGATAAGGCTACTGTTAATACAGGAAGAATATCAGCTGCAGTAGCATTAATTATTGCTTGTATTATGGCACCATTATTAGGTGGAATAGACCAGGCGTTTCAATTTATACAAGAATACACAGGTGTCGTTAGTCCTGGTATCTTGGCCGTATTTTTATTAGGTCTCTTTTGGAAAAAAACCACTAACAAAGCTGCTATCATTGGTGTTATTTCATCTATTCCAATCGCAATGTATTTTAAAGTTGCACCAAAAGGGTGGTCTACAGCTTCGGTATTTGTGGATATTCCTTTTATGAATCAAATGGGCTATACACTTTTATTGACAATGTTTGTGATTTGTTTAGCTAGCTATTTGCAGAATAAAAATACAGACGACAAAAAAGGTATTAAACTGACTAAAGGTTTATTTAGAACCTCACCTGTATTCAATATAGGTGCCTATGCTGTAATGTTAATTTTAATAATGCTCTATGCCATATTTTGGTAGTGGAAAACAACATATAAATGAAAAAAAAAATAATTGTTACAGGTGGTTGTGGGTACATTGGGTCTCATACCGTAATTGAACTTATAGATAGTGGTTTTGATGTAGTGATTTTAGATGATTTGTCAAATTCATCTGAGGATACTTTAAAGCGTATTCAAAAGATTACAAGCGTTTTGCCTCAATTTGTAAATGTAGATTTAAAAGATGGAGCTACAACTCTTAAAGTTTTTAAAACACATAACGATGCAGAAGCTGTTATACATTTCGCAGCCCATAAAGCAGTAGGAGAATCTGTGCAAAAACCTCTGATGTATTATAAGAACAACTTATTTGGACTTATCAATACGCTTGAAGCTCAGGTTAGTTGTGGTATTACTAAGTTTATTTTTTCGTCTTCAGCAACTGTATATGGTAATCCAAAAGTACTTCCTATTACTGAAAATGAAGAAACTCAACGACCATTTTCGGCTTATGGAAACACTAAAAAAATAGCAGAAGAAATATTAGACGACTTTACAAAAAGTCAGCAATCTTTTACAGCTATATCATTACGTTATTTTAACCCAATTGGCGCACATGATTCGGGTTTAATAGGTGAACTGCCTAATGGTATACCTAATAATCTAATGCCCTACATTACACAAACAGCAATAGGCGTTCGAGAAAAACTGATGGTTTTTGGGGATGATTACCCTACAAAAGACGGCACACCTATTAGAGATTATATACACGTGGTAGATTTAGCCAAAGCTCACGTTGTTGCCCTTGAGAGATTACTTACTAATCAACAAGGGACGTCTTTAGAATATTTCAGTCTAGGAACTGGTGATGGCTATTCAGTATTAGATGTTATAAATGCATTTGAACGTGTAACAAAAACAAAACTTAATTACGAAATAACATCGAGACGAGATGGAGATGTTCCAAAGCTTTTTGCAGCCACAGACCTTGCTAAAGAAAGGTTGGGTTGGGTAGCTAAAAAAACTTTGGATGATATGATTAGCTCTTCATGGAAATGGGAAAGTTATTATAGAAATCAAATTAAAGATATATGAGACATAGTACTACATTAAGAGAAATAGCACAAATAACAGGATATTCTGTATCAACTATATCTAAAGCATTGAGTTTATTCAGGAAATAAAATCCTGTCGAGGTCACGAATAAATCAACAAAAAGTTGGAAACGAAGCAAGCTAAAAAACATAGCTTACTTTTGTTTTTTAGTGAAGTGAATTTTCTTTTGTCGATTTTCAGCGCGGAGCGCTTAGGATGTGCGAAGCGAATCCTATTCGTGAAACTTCGGATTTGTCGATTATAGACTAAGTCAGGATATCAAACCATTTGAAAGCCACTAAAAACAAATCAAAAACAAATTTATACTCAATTATTCCTTTATTTTAATCATGTCCAAAGTAAAATCATACGACTCTCTATCCGCACTCTATAAAAACAATGACGATGCCAACTCGATAAATGCGCAACGTATTTAGATTTCCGGAGGGCAGAATATTTAAAAAGAATGGAAGATTAAAACTTTGGTCTCTTAGAGGCCTTATAAGATTCAACCACATTCACTGCAAAAAGCCGAGATTTAACAATATAAATCTCGGCTTGAAAATTCTAATAAATCTCATCATTAAGCCGAAGCCATCAACTTTCTTCTAGGCTTATCATTCGAGATGATTTCAAACTGATTGGAGGTGTTTTTCTCGCCACCAGCTTTAAGCGCCTTGTCCTTGGCGAAGAATGATTTGTGGTCATCCCCCAAATCAGAACCGGCCATTCTTTGGTGCTTAACGCAAGCTACTCCTTTTCTAATTTCTTGACGTTGCACATTCTTTACGTATGCCAACATGCCGTCCTCACCAAAATAATCCTTGGACAGGTCGTTCATGTGTAGCGCCGTGGTGTGGTAGGTTGGCAGAGTGATGAGGTGGTGAAAGATTCCTGCCTCTTTGGCCGCATCCATTTGGAAGCTTTTGATACGTTCATCAGCAAGTAGGCTTAACTCTGAATTATCGTAAACCGCATCCATCAGATTTTTTCTATCGTAGGCGGAGGTATCCAAACCTTTTTCGACCATATCGTCAAACACCTGTTGTCTGAAATTCAAGGTCCAATTGAATGAAGGTGAGTTGTTGTAAACCAACTTCGCATTGGGAACTGCTTCTCGAATTCTGTTGACCATGTGGGCAATTTGCTTAACGTTAGGGGTTGGGGTTTCAATCCATAATAAATCCGCACCGTTTTTAAGACTCGTGATGCAATCCAATACCACTCTATCAATATTCGTGTCTTGACTGAATTTATAAAGTCCGTTGGGCAATCTTACCGGTCTAACTAAAGCACCATCCCTTTTAAGTAATACATCATCTTCCTTGGCCTCATTAATTGAAATGGGTTTGGCTTCTACAAAAGCCAGATATTTTGAAGCCAAATCACCAGGGGTTTCGCTAACTGGAAGCTTTTGGGTTAGTCCAGCACCTTCAGAATCAGTTCGAGCTACAATGATGCCCTTGTCAACACCCAATTCAAGGAATGCATATCTCACAGCATTTATCTTGGCTAAAAAGTCTTCGTGCGGTACGGTCACTTTTCCGTCTTGGTGACCACATTGTTTAGCATCAGACACTTGATTTTCAATCTGAATGGCACAAGCACCAGCTTCAATCATTTTCTTGGCTAGAAGGTAAGTCGCCTCTTCATTTCCGAAGCCAGCGTCAATATCAGCGATAATCGGCACGACGTGGGTTTCAAAATTATCTATTTCTGCCTGAACGTCCTCACCATTTTCCAAACGTCTGAACAAGTCATTTAGCTCAATGGCATCGGCCTGCTTTAAAAAGTCATAGATTTCTCGGATTAGTGCAGGTACAACCGTTTTTTCGTGCATGGACTGGTCGGGCAGGGGGCCAAATTCTGAGCGTAATGCAGCGACCATCCACCCTGAAAGGTATAGGTATCTTTTTCTTGTGGTGCTGAAATGTTTCTTAACCGAAATCATTTTTTGTTGTGCCACAAATCCATGCCAGCAACCTAAAGACTGAGTGTACTGCGATGGGTCTGCATCATAATCGGCCATATCACGTCTCATAATTGCGGCAGTATATTTTGCAATATCCAGTCCCGTTTTGAATTGATTTTGAAACGTCATTCTCGCGGCGTTTTCTGGTGAAATTGCTGTCCATGACTTCCCGAATTTGCTTTTAAGGGCTTTTACGGTTTCTAGTGCGGAACTGTAAGTGGTTTGCTGTAAATTTTCCATAATTTTACTGTTATTATTAATGTTTTGATAAGCTTTAGTAATATCGCCTCGCGGACTATTGCAGTAGCCGCGGGGCATTTTTTTTATTTATATATGTTGATAGGCAGAGAGGGTCAGAAATTCTTCAAATTCATCTGATACAACGAGTCCATCAAATAACTGAATAGCGAGATTGAAGGTTTGGGTATTGATGTTTTCTTCGCCAAATTCAGTTATGATTTTTTCTATTTCATTGTTCAAAAGTGATTTGTAATAATCAAGATTGAATGTTTTGCCGTTTTCCAACTGAACTTCGTTTTTCAACCATTGCCATAATTGGGTTCTGGAAATTTCGGCTGTTGCCGCATCTTCCATTAAATTATATAGTGCCACGGCGCCACGTCCTCGCAACCAGGCTTCGGTGTATAAAATGCCAACATTTATATTCTTTCTCACACCATTTTCAGTTACAGTACCTAAAGGAACTTCAACCAAATCTTCGGATGTGATTTTCAAGTCCTCTAAGGCGACATGCATTTGGTTTGGTGTTGGCATGTATTTGTTGAATTCATTCATTGCAACTTCAACCAGTGCAGGATGCGCAACCCAGGTGCCATCGTGCCCGTTTTTAGCTTCTCTTTCCTTATCCTTTCTAACTTTTTCTAAGGCGGCGGCATTGGCGTCAGGATTGTTCTTAATGGGGATTTGTGCAGCCATACCACCAATGGCCAGAATGCCGCGTTTGTGGCAACGTTGAATGACCAACTTTGAATAGGCATCCATAAAAGGTGAGGTCATGGTTACCTGGTCTCTATCGGGCACTACGAAATTGTCGTGATTTCTAAATTTTTTGATGTATGAAAATATGTAATCCCATCTGCCACAATTGAGTCCGACAATGTGGTCTTTTAGTTCGTAGATAATTTCATCTAATTGAAAGCTTGCCGTGATTGTTTCAACTAAAACTGTTGCCTTAAACGTGCCTTCTGGAATATTTAAATACTCTTGTGCAAATACAAACACCTCGTTCCACCATCTGGCTTCCCCATAATGTTCCAATTTTGGAAGGTAAAAGTATGGGGCGCTATTTTTATCCATGAGGATTCTTGAATTGTGGAACACATAAAGTCCAAAATCCATAAGGCTTCCAGAAGCCTGCTCATCATTTATAAGGACATGTCGTTCATTTAAATGAAGGCCTCGAGGTCTAATTAATAGAACGGCAGGGTTTTCATTTAATTTATAGGATTTTCCACGTGCTCTATCTTCTAATGCAATAGCTCCCTTGTTGGCATCCAATAAATTCTGCTGACCTTGGATATTGTTATCCCACGTGGGAGCATTACTGTCTTCAAAATCGGCCATAAAGGTCTTAGCTCCAGAATTTAGGGCATTAATGACCATCTTACGATCAACGGGACCAGTAATTTCAACACGACGATCTTGAAGGTCTTCTGGAATATAGCCTGCTTTCCAATCTGATTCACGTATATCCTTTGTTTCACTCGGGAAACTAGGATATTGACCATCATCAAAGGTTTCCTGTCTCTCGATTCGTTTATTTAAAAGCGCAAGACGTTTTTCGTTAAAGTTCTCATGAAGTGCCACTAAAAACTCCAAAGCAGCTTCGGTTAAGATTTCGGGATATGTCGTTGACACGCCTTTTGCAAATCTTAGCTGATAATTTTTAATTAATGTATTTTCCATATTACAGTGATTTTGATATTACAATACTATAAAAAAATTTTTAAATAGCGAACGTTCGCTAAATATTTTTTTTCGCAAAATAAAAATGTCCGCAAAATATATTAATTTTGAAATCTTATGGAACAAGACTATATCAAGCTGATTTTTGGTTTAAAGCTTAAGCAGATACGTACCGATAAAAACTTGTCCCTGTTTGGTCTCTCGAAACTTTCAGGGTTGTCAAAATCGTATCTAAATGAAATTGAGAAAGGGAAAAAATACCCCAAGCCAGACAAGATTATTATTCTATCAGAAAAGCTTGAAGTGCCTTATGATGAAATGGTTTCCCTTAAGTTGGATAAGAATTTAGCTCCTGTTGGCGAGCTGTTGCGTTCTAAGATGTTTAAGGAAATTCCATTGGGCTTATTTGGGATTCAAGAGAGTGATCTAATCGACATTGTTTCAAGTGCTCCGGTTAAGGTAAACGCTTTTATCAATACCATTATTCAAATTGCAAAACACTATAATGTAAGTCGCGAAAGTTTTTTTCTAGCTTCCGTAAGGTCCTACCAAGAAGCCAACAACAATTACTTTGGTGACATAGAAAAACAGGTAAAACTATTTGCCAAAGAGTATCAGGTAAGTCTGCAAAATTCTCTTGACTCAGGAGATTTAGCTGAAATTTTAGCTGAGGAATATGGGTATTCGTTTGATGATAACGCCTTGAATGAACTGAGTGTTTTGGGAAATTTAAGGAGTATGTTCATTCCAAAATCAAAAACATTATTATTAGCTAAGGGTATTGGTGAGGCACAGCGAAATTTTATTTACGCCAAGGAGATTGCTTACAATTATATGGGTATTGAAAAGCGATTGTACACATTTCCCTGGGTGAAATTTGATAGTTTTGATGAAGTTCTGAACAATTTTTACGCCTCTTATTTTGCAGGTGCCTTGATTTTACCGCAAGATAGTTTGATTGATGATTTGAAGACTATATTTCAATCAGCAACGTTTTCACACGAAACGTTTTTAGAAATTTTCGATAGCTATAATGCGTCACCCGAATCACTTTACCGACGATTAACGAATATTTTGCCCTACGCTTTTGGTATGAAGGATTTGTTTTTCTTAAGATTCTCACATGATAAAGTCAGCGGGCGATATGAGCTTAATAAAGAACTCCATTTATCCCGCCAACATGCCCCTCGTGCCAACGAAATCAATGAGCATTACTGCAGGCGATGGGTTTCGTTAAAAGTACTCCATGAAATTACGATTAATAAGAATGACCATGTGTTCGACGTACAATTATCTTATTATCCTGACGAGGACAAAACCTATCTTGTATTTTCTTCAGCTACAAAAGACCCATTCAAAAAAGAACAGTTCCGCAGTATTTCATTGGGACTATTGGTAAACAATCCTTTGAAGAATAAATTAAAATTTATTGACGATTCAAATATACCAAAACGACATGTTGGGGTGACTTGTGAGCGCTGCTCCATCGTTGATTGCGAGGTAAGGCAAGTTCCAGCAAAGATATTGAAGCGACAGTTGCAGAATGAAAAAATTGAAAGGATTGTGGATGAATTAAACACTACTTTTGGTAAATAGCCTGTATCGCAGATTTAATAGGGTTATTTTGTTTATTGGTCAATTATTTGAAGTGACCGGGATGTTTGTTTTCGATACAAAACACTTTACAGAAATTCACCCGAACTGCCACATCCTTGATAATAAAACCTATTTATAAATTTTGAATATCACGACTGTAACTTTCGCGAGAGACCTCTTTGAGTTTTTCAATCTTATAAGATTTAAGGTCGCCTAGGATTGTAATAATATTTCGTGTTAGCCTTGCTAAACTTTGTGTAAATGACAGGTTTATATACCCTAATTTTAATCTTTTGCTTGAAACAGCAAATATAAATTCCTAAGCAGTCTATTTGTTTAATCGTCTATATCAGATTTCAAAACATCAATTCTGGGTAGCATAAAAGATAATAGCTGATTTAGTCAGTTTGTTTTAAAGTTCAAATCGAAATTTTTTTAATAGAGTGTTAGCCACTGACATTATTAACGAGCTAAAAATTCTTTGGCAGTTAAAACAGGTATCTTTGAATTCTTAAAATCCTTTTTATTTCGCGTGATAATAATGTCTATTTGATTTTCGATGGCGGAGTAATACTGCAATCCATCTTCGAAATCTGGGAAATTATTATCACTCAAAGCTAATTCTGTAATCTTGTCATCTAAATTCAATAACTCAACGAGTACCTTGAACTTCCTAAGTATTTCTCTTGCTTCTGTAGCAGACTTAAGCTTAGAGAGAATATAATTTGTATTTACAAATGTTAAAGACGAAATAGTAAGTGTTAGTTCTTTTTTGTCTGCACGGGAAAACAGATCGGCAGCTTCATCATAGAATTCATCCCTTTTGGAAAGTAAATCTATTACGATATTTGT
>JBCCOJ010000128.1:0-9034 GCA_039025415.1 Bacteroidota bacterium
GTACTTTTGTAGCTAGATGTTTTGGGAATGAGAATACTTTACTTTTTTTTGGTCATCGTTCTATTCACTGGTTGCAGGCAAGGCAAAAAACCTTTGTTAGGAGAAACTGAATACCAACGTAAAGTTAACGCCGATTTCAAGGATGTAACAAAATCACCTCTAAAAAAGCGCGACTTAAAAGATTTTGACGGGCTTGACTTTTTCAAATTCGACTCTTCTTTCGTTATAAGGGCCACACTAAAGAGAACTCCAAATTCAGAATGGTTTAAAATGCAAATGAGCGATGGCTCCATCTCAAAAGAACGTGTTTACGGGATTTTAAACTTTAACTTGAATGGACAGGATTTTTCACTCAACGTTTACCAAGGTCAGGAGCTAATGAACCAATCTGGATGGGAAGATTACCTTTTTCTACCGTTTTTAGATGAAACAAATGGGGAAACAACTTATGGTGGTGGTCGCTATATTGACCTTCAGATTCCAGAAAAAGATACACTTATAATAGATTTGAATACTGCCTATAATCCGTATTGCGCTTATAATGAAAAATACGCCTGCCCGATTGTACCTCGAGAAAATTATTTGAATATTATGGTGACAGCTGGTTTAAAGGATTTCAAAAGCAAGTATCTAGAATAATATTCGGCCCTATTTGTAAAAAACATCCAAATTCCTTCGGCTAAATAAAACGGCACTAGAGCTATGCGCTTTTAAACTCTGATTAACAGTTTGAAAATATATTTTATTATCAAATTCCCAATAGAACAGTATCTTTAACCCAAATTAGAATAATGCAGCTAAACCTAAATAAACCTATTTGTTTCTTTGACTTAGAAACCACAGGCATTAATATTTCAAAGGATAGAATTGTCGAAATTTCAATCCTCAAAGTCTTTCCAAACGGAAAAGAAACCACCTATACACAAATCGTTAACCCAGAAATGAAAATCCCAGCAGAGGTTACTGCAGTGCACGGTATTTCAGATGCCGATGTTGCCGATAAGCCAACCTTTAAGGACATATCAAAGGAGGTTTATAATTTGATAAAGGATTCAGATTTAGGCGGGTTTAATTCCAATCGATTCGATATCCCTGTTTTAGCGGAGGAAATGCTTCGCGCAGAGGTGGATTTCGATTTAAAAAACACCAAATCCATTGACGTGCAGACCATTTTCCACAAAATGGAACAACGCACCCTAAGTGCTGCCTATAAATTTTATTGCGATAAAAATTTGGAAGATGCCCACAGTGCCGAAGCAGACACTAAAGCAACCTATGAAGTTTTAAAGTCACAATTAGAACGATACCAAGACCTTGAAAATGATATGGGTTTTCTTGCAGAATTTAGCTCTAGAAAGAAATTCGCAGATTTTGCCGGATTTATTATTTATAATAAAGAAGGAGAAGAGTGTTTTTCATTTGGAAAACATAAAGGTAAAAAGGTCACCGATATCCTTGAAAATGAACCTGGGTATTTTGGCTGGTTGTTGAATGCGGATTTTCCGTTATATACGAAGAAGGTCTTGACTGCGATAAAACTAAGAGCATTTAATAATAAGTTAGATTGAAATTGAAATTGAAAAAGCAATGAATTTTGGATTTTTCACGGATTATTTGTCATATCTGTCATCTGTCTTCGGTCTTCATTCTAATCTCTAATTTCTCAAAATCATGAAACTCATCTGCATAGGCCGTAACTACACAGACCATATCGAAGAACTTCAAAATGAAAGGCCAGATGAACCAGTTGTTTTTCTAAAGCCGGACACCAGTATTTTACTTAAGAAACAGCCGTTCTTTATCCCTGATTTTTCGGAAGATGTGCATTATGAAGTAGAGGTGTTGGTAAAGATAAATCGTGTTGGTAAACATATTGCTAAAAAATTTGCGCATAAATATTATGATGAAATTGGCTTAGGCATTGATTTTACCGCACGTGATGTTCAAGCTAAAATGAAAGAAAAAGGATTTCCCTGGGAGAAGGCCAAGGCATTTGACGGTGCTGCCGTAATTGGGAATTGGTTACCCAAGTCTGAATTTACTGACTTAAACAACCTCAATTTTAGCTTAAAACAAAATGAAAATCTCGTTCAAAATGGCAATACCTCCCTAATGCTGTGGAAAATAGACGAGATAATTGAATATATTTCGAAATATTTTACTTTAAAGATTGGAGACGTTATCTTTACCGGCACGCCCAAAGGGGTTGGAAAAGTAAATGAAAATGACAAGCTTACGGGCTATTTGGAAGACAGTGAACTGTTTTCAATAAGAATAAAATAAATGGAGAATAACTATAAATTATACCGCGTTCGTGAATTGGCAGACAATGATGAAGGTTTTGTAAAATCACTTGTGGAGGCATTCCTAGAAGAAGTCCTAGAAGATGCCGAACGAATGGAAAAGGCAGTTCATGCCGAAGATTACCAAGAGGCCTATCAAGCTGCCCATAAAATGAAACCGACAGTGGATTTGTTTGAGTTAGGTGTTCTTCAAGATTTGATAGTCATTCAAGATTGGGGCAAATTCAAAAAAGAGGGCGAAAGTTGTAAGGATGAATTGCAACTGGTCATGAATGCCGTCCAGAATGCAACTCAAGAACTGAAGGAAGACTTCAACCTCTAGTCAATGCTTGCAGAAATAATTACCATTGGTGATGAGATTCTCATCGGTCAAATAATTGATTCAAACTCAGCATTTATTGCCAAGCAACTCAACAAAATTGGGGTTTCGGTTTATCAAATAACATCAGTCCAAGATGACAAGGCACATATTATTAAATCTTTTCGTGAAGCTGAAGAGAATGCAGATATCATTATAACCACTGGTGGACTTGGGCCTACTAAAGACGATATCACCAAAAAGACAATCGCCGAATATTTTGATGATACGCTCAAAGAAGATGCTTCGGTAAGAAAAAACATTGAGCACATTTGGGAACACTACGTTAAAAAACCACTCCTACAAGTCAATATTGACCAAGCCTTAGTACCATCAAAATCTGAGGTTTTGATGAATAAATTCGGTAGTGCACCAGGTATGTGGATGGAAAAAGGCAATAAAGTGTTTATTTCATTACCTGGCGTTCCTTACGAAATGAAATCACTCATTGAAAATGAGGTTATTCCCAAACTGAGGCAGCGCTTTAGGTTCCCTTATATTCAGCATAAAACGTTCTTGACTTATGGTATGGGCGAAAGTACCATTGCAGAGCGAATAGAAAAATTTGAGGATAAATTACCAGATTTTATCAAACTTGCCTATCTCCCAAGTTTGGGCAGGGTAAGACTAAGGCTATCTGCCAAAGGTTTTGATAAAGCTAAAATTGAAACCGAGATGGAGCGTCAAACAAAGCTCCTATTAGCCCAAATTGAGGATATATTCGCTGGGTTTGAAGAGGACATTTCCATTGAGGCCATTATTGGTAAATATTTAACCGAAATGGGAAAAACGGTTTCGGTTGCCGAAAGTTGCACGGGAGGTATGATTGCCCAAAGATTTACCGCAAATGCGGGCGCATCACAATATTTTCAAGGTAGTCTTGTAGCCTATTCAAAGGAAGCCAAAATCAACTTGCTTAAAGTTTCCGAAGAATTAATCGAAGAACACTCCGTAGTTAGTCAAGCAGTTGCAGAACGCATGGCTGAAAATGCCAGGATTAAATTCAAAACAGATTATTCAATTTCCACCACTGGAAATGCAGGACCAACCACCGATGATACCTCAGAGGAATTAGGTATTGTATATATAGCTATCGCGACAAAAGATACCGTTTATTCTGAACGCTTTAGCTTTGGTAATCATCGTGTTAAGGTCATAAACAAAGCCGCAAATAAAGCGTTTGAAATGCTTCAAAAAGAAATTCTAAAAAACTAAACTTTTTAGTTTGCTGATAATCTAAAGTTTTACTAAATTTGCAGCCTGTTTAAAAATACACCATTTTAAAGTATAAAAACCATGTCAAGAGTTTGTGAGCTTACAGGTAAGAAAGCAATGGTCGGGAACAATGTTTCCCACGCTATGAATAAAACCAAACGTAAATTTAATGCCAACTTGGTAAAAAAGCGTTTTTATATTCCTGAAGAAGATAAGTGGATTACATTAAAGGTTTCAACCTCTGCATTGAAAACTATTAATAGAATTGGTATTTCAGCGGCATTGAAAAATGCAAGAGCGAAAGGGTTTATAAAGTAATATTAAAAGATATCGCGGTTATAACGTGTTAATGTCATGGCAAAAAAAGGAAATAGAATACAAGTTATATTAGAATGTACCGAGCATAAAGAGTCAGGAATGCCAGGAACTTCAAGGTACATTACAACTAAGAATAAAAAGAACACGCCTGATAGAATGGAAATAAAGAAATTTAATCCCATTCTTAAGCGTATGACGGTTCACAAAGAAATTAAGTAATTGAGATTCCCGTAGTCACGGGAATTGTAAACAAATTTACAATGGCAAAGAAATCAGTAGCATCGTTACAAACAGGGTCAAAAAGGTTGACCAAAGCGATAAAAATGGTAAAATCTCCAAAGACTGGAGCTTACATGTTTGTGGAATCTGTTATGGCCCCTGACCAAGTAAACGACTTTTTAAATAAAAAATAACATTGACATTGCGTCTTTGACCAACAACTGCTTTCATTATTTGAAAGCAGTTTTTTTATGGGTATATTTGAGTACTCTCTCGAGGGGACTTTAGGGGTGTTTGGATTTTTTATAAAGTAAATACAATTATCCGAAAATAAATTAGATTTTAAATGTTATATACCCGTTTTCACGGGCACTGAGATGAGCTTTTTCAAAAAAATATTCTCCACAGAAAAAAAAGAGACCCTAGATAAAGGACTGGAAAAATCAAAAACATCATTTTTCTCGAAACTCAATAAGGCAGTTGCGGGAAAATCAAAGGTTGATGATGATGTTCTCGATAATCTTGAGGAAATACTTGTTACTAGTGACGTTGGAGTAAACACTACACTTAAAGTGATTGAACGCATTGAGGACCGTGTAGCAAAGGATAAATATCTAGGAACTTCAGAATTAAATAAAATATTACGGGAAGAAATCGCCGGTCTATTATCTGAAATAAATTCTGGTGAAGAGACTGAATATACGATCCCAGAATTACCAATAAAATCTGATGGCTCAAAAACCCCTTATGTTTTAATGGTGGTTGGAGTGAACGGTGTCGGGAAAACTACGACCATTGGAAAACTTGCATATCAATTTAAAAAGAAAGGCTTAAATGTTGTTCTTGGTGCTGCAGACACCTTTAGAGCAGCCGCCATTGACCAATTACAAGTTTGGGCAGACCGAGTTGGAATACCTATGGTAAAGCAACAAATGGGTAGTGACCCTGCCAGCGTTGCTTTTGATGCGGTGAAATCAGGTGTAAATCAAGATGCCGATGTCATTATCATTGATACAGCTGGGCGTTTGCACAATAAAGTCAATTTAATGAATGAGTTGAGTAAGGTAAAACGCGTGATGCAAAAGGTAATTGACGATGCACCCCATGATGTGCTATTAGTTTTGGATGGTTCTACGGGTCAAAACGCATTCGAACAAGCTAAACAATTTACCGCCGCGACTGAGGTTACCTCTTTAGCCGTAACTAAACTTGACGGAACTGCCAAAGGTGGTGTAGTGATTGGTATAAGTGACCAATTCCAGATACCGGTCAAGTATATCGGCGTTGGTGAGGGCATCGAGGATTTACAGGTATTCAACAAATATGAATTTGTGGATTCTTTTTTCAAGTAAAGTAAAAGTTCCGTTTTAACGATGACCCAAGCCATTGATTTTATAAGGTCAATATATCGAACCAGCGGACCCATTCCATTATACACTCCAATCTTTGCGGGTAACGAAAAAAAATACTTGGGTGAATGCATAGATTACAAGAATGTCTCTACGGTCAGCCCCTTCGTTAACAAATTTGAAGAATCCTTAGTGAAGTTCACTGGTTCAAAATATGCCGTTGCAACGATTAATGGCACATCTGCATTACATTTAGCCCTTTTGCTTTTAGATATTAAAACTGGTGATGAAGTAATAACTCAGCCTCTCACCTACGTAGCTACTGCTAATGCAATTACATATACCGGTGCAAAGCCCGTTTTTATTGATATCGATAAAAAGACATTAGGTCTATCACCTTTAAAACTTGAACAGTTTTTAAAGGAAGAAACTATTAGACAAGATGGAAAATGCTATAATAAAACCACCAAGGCACAAATAAAGGCTATTTTACCAATGCATTCCTTGGGTATTCCCTCAGAAATCGAGAAATTATCAGTAATCGCTCAAGAATATGAAATCCCAATTATTGAGGATGCTGCAGAAGGCCTGGGCAGTTTTTACAAAAATCAGCATGTTGGTACCTTTGGCAAAATGGGTATTCTCAGTTTTAATGGTAACAAAACCATAACAACTGGCGGTGGGGGTGCCCTATTAACTAACGATAAAGATTTAGCTGAAAGAGCACTGAACCTTTCCACAACAGCTAAAATAAAACACCCCTACAAAAGCATGCATAGCGAAGTTGCTTTTAATTACCGCTTACCGGGTTTAAACGCAGCAATGGGACTTGCTCAAATGGAACCGTTAGAAGATATATTAGATTTAAAACGAAAATTAGCCCAGAAGTATAAAATCTTTTTTGAAAATACTGAACTAAAATTTTTCATTTTTGAAAAAGACAGGAATTCAAACCATTGGATGAACGTTGTCGAATGTCCTACTGAAGATACTAGAAATAATTTCGTTGAAGCCCTTAATAAAAGTAACATCAACGCTAGACCAATTTGGACATTGATGAACAATCTAAAAATGTACGAGCACTGTCAAACGGGAAATCTAGAAAATGCCGTTAGGGCAGCAAAAACAATTGCACTGTTGCCAAGTGGTGTTGACACCTCCATTAACCTCAAATAACTCAATAATAAATATGGATGAAGCAATCAAAAAATCTCTCGAGATTCTCAATTCTGGTGGACTCCTACTCTATCCAACTGATACGGTTTGGGGAATAGGATGCGATGCGAGTAACGAAAATGCCGTCAGAAAAATCTATGAACTTAAAAAACGTGACGATTCCAAGGCTTTGGTATGCTTGGTAAATGGTCTTACTATGTTAAAAGACTATATACCTGAGGTTTCTGATAACGTCCTTGAGGTTTTGAAGCATTCAGAAAAACCAACAACCGTAATTTATAACAACCCAGTTGGAATGGCACAAAATCTCATTGCCAGTGACAATACCATTGCCATAAGAATAGCGATACATGAATTCTGCGAGAAGCTGATTGCTGAATTTGGAAAACCAATTGTCTCCACGTCTGCAAACATCAGTGGCGAAGCAACCCCTAAATCATTTACTGAGATTAGTAAGCCTATTTTAAAAGGTGTAGACTATATCGTAAATTTGCAAAAAGAAAAAATTGCAACGAAAGCTTCTACAATTATCAGGGTAGAAGTTGATGGCAACATCACGATTATTAGAGAATAAAAATTACAAAGCTGAATTCCAAATTCCCAAATGGTCATTAGATCTATTGGAATTTAGTTCTTGAAATTTGGAATTTAGTTTTTGATGGACTACAAAAAAGCCCTAGACCATAATATCTTTAAAATAATATCCAACTCAGCAAAAGAGCTAAACCTCGAGTGCTACGTAATTGGTGGTTTTGTAAGAGATTACATTCTAGAACGGGGTGAGCATAAAGATATTGATATGGTGGCCGTTGGAAGTGGTATTGAATTAGCAAAACAAGTATCTAAAAATCTTCCAAATACACCAAAGGTCCAGATATTTAAAACTTACGGTACGGCCATGTTGCGCTATCAAGACATGGATATTGAGTTTGTTGGCGCCAGAAAGGAATCTTACACAAGAGAGAGTAGAAATCCTATTGTTGAAACTGGCACGTTGAAGGACGACCAAAATCGAAGGGATTTCACCATCAATGCGATGGCCTTGAGCCTAATGGGAGATAACTTCGGCGAACTGCTTGACCCCTTTGGTGGAATCCAAGATTTAGAAAAAAGAATCATTAAAACACCCTTAGACCCCAACATCACCTATAGCGATGACCCCTTACGTATGATGCGTGCCATCCGATTTGCAACGCAATTGCAGTTTCAGATAGAATCCGAATCTTTTCGAGCGATTTCAAAGAATAAATCCAGAATTAATATCATTACAAAGGAGCGTATTGTTGTAGAATTAAATAAAATACTTGAAAGTGAAAAACCGTCAATAGGATTCCTATTGCTGGAAAAAACGGGATTACTACAATACATTTTGCCAGAACTTACGGCTTTGAAAGGCATTGACGAAGTTGAGGGTCAAACCCATAAAGACAATTTCTATCATACCTTGGAAGTCGTTGATAATATAGCCAGAAATACAGATGATTTATGGCTAAGATGGGCAGCTTTGTTGCATGACATTGGTAAAGCACCGACCAAAAAATTTACAAAACGAAACGGTTGGACGTTTCATGGTCATGAATTTGTAGGTTCTAAAATGGTCTACAAATTATTCAAGAGACTTAAGATGCCGCTGAATGAAAAAATGAAATTTGTTCAAAAATTGGTACTGATGAGTGCTAGACCTATTGTGTTATCTCAGGATATCGTGACCGATTCGGCAGTTAGACGCTTGATTTTTGATGCTGGCGATTATATAGATGACCTCATGACATTGTGTGAAGCAGACATTACCACAAAAAATCCCAAGCGTTTTAGAAGATATCACAGAAATTTTGAGTTGGTACGGGAAAAGATGAAGGAAGTTGAGGAGCGTGATCAGGTTCGAAATTTTCAACCTCCTGTAACCGGGGAAGAAATCATGAAAACCTTTAACCTAAAGCCGTCGCGTGAAATCGGTATTATTAAGGATAAAATCAAGGAAGCCATTTTAGATGGAGCCATCCCAAATGAACACGAAGCTGCTTTTGAGCTAATGGTCGAGGAAGGAAAAAAATTGGGCCTAAAATTAAATTAGTAATGTTTAAGCGGATTAGAAC
>JBCCOJ010000129.1:0-8900 GCA_039025415.1 Bacteroidota bacterium
ATTAAATCAATTTGTAAATATCTGGATATAGATACAGAATTTTTGAGTAGTAAAAATGTTTATGATAATGAAGATTTGAACGGTCAGAACAGAGTAATTGATATTGTGCTTAAAGAAAAAGCAAATCATTATGTTAATCCTATTGGTGGTACCATTTTGTATGATTCCGAAGCTTTTAAAGAAAAGAACATAGAACTTTCATTTCTCAAGGTAGATAAAAATTTAAACAATCGATTAATTATAGACATTCTGATGAATTTCAATAAGGAAGAGATTAAGAATATCTTAAATCAATGTATAATTGTAAAATGAAAAAAGTAATAGTATTTGGTGCAACTGGTTCATTGGGAACTTATTTTGTAGATTACCTTATTGATAAGGAGATAGAAGTAATCGCCTGTGGTAGAAAAACGGAAGTCAAGGAATTTTATCAGGATAGAGGTGTTTCTTATTTTTCGTTGGACATTACAAAACCGAATGATTTTTCAAAATTACCAAAAGAGGGTGTTTCAGCTATTGTTTTAATTTCTGGTGCTATGCCATCAAGGATGGAAGGTTATAAACCACAAAAATATATTGAAGTAAATACATTAGGAACATTAAACGTGCTAGAATATGCCAGAAAAACAGGGGTTGAAAAATTCTTGTTCACACAGTCTCATTCAGATGTGGCAGGACACTGGAATACTGGAGAAGTTATCAAGCCCTTGGCACCAAGAATTTTGAATCTCAAAGGAGATCACGCTGTATACATAATATCTAAAAATGCCGCAGTTGATTTAATAGAACATTACCACCAGGATTATGATTTAAAAACATTTATTTTCAGATTACCAACAATTTATCTTTACAGGCCAATTCTAGATATGTTTGTTAATGGTAATAAGGTTCCCATTGGATATAGATATTTTATTGAAAAGGCAATGAAATCTGAACCAATTGAGATATGGGGGGATCCTATGGTTTCAAAAGATATTGTTTACGTTCAAGATTTTAATCAAATGCTATACAAGGCCCTGCTTTCTGATTTAAATAAAGGATTTTATAATGTCGCTAGTGGTGTATCCACAACTTTAGAGGATCAAATAAAAGGTGTCATTGAAGTTTTTTCGCCTATAAACAATCCTTCTAAAATCATATACAGACCAGAAAAAAACAACCAGAACTCGTATCATTATGATATTCAAAATGCCGTGGACGAACTTGGTTATCAACCATCTTATGATTACGTCTCAATGTTAACAGACATGGCCAAGGAAATGAAGGGGAATAGGTTTGACCATTTAAAAAATTCAGACGTTAGTATTTAATGTCAAATATTAATAAAAGTACTAACCCCTTGGTTAGCATATCTTGTTTGACTTATAATCATGCTGATTATATTGAAGAAGCTCTAAATGGTTTTATAAAGCAAGAGACGAGTTTTAAGTTTGAAGTATTAATTCATGACGATGCTTCAACGGATGGTACCGAAGAAATTATAAGAGCTTATCAACAGAAGTACCCTCAAATCATTAAACCGTTATACGAAAAGACCAATCAATGGAATAAGGGGAGAAGAGGGTCTGCCGTTTTTAATTTTCCTCGAGCTCGAGGTGAATATATTGCCCTCTGCGAGGGTGACGATTACTGGACCGATCCTTTAAAATTACAAAAGCAGGTGGATTTTTTGGAGACTAATAAAGATTTTGGAACCCATGCCCACAATGTAATGATTACAGGTGTTGAATACGATAAAACTGTAAATAGGCTATATCACAACAGTGATTATACAGGGGAAATAACTCTCAATAAAATAATAGATGGATTTAGACTGCCGACAAATTCCATAACGTTTAGAAGCAATTTGATATCTAAATTATTTCAGGAGGAATGGATGTTAAAAGTTCGTTCTGTAGATAAATGCTTGTATCTAACTTTGGCCAATCATGCTAAAGTTTTTTTTGATGACCAAGTTATGGCCTCATATCGCAAGCATCCTGGAGGAGTAGTAGGTTCTTATGATAGCTGGTCTTATGAAAAGCACATCTTAATTCATAAGAATCAGATATTTTTTTGGAAAAACTTTAAAACATACTTTTTTCCAAAACACCAAACTGAAATAAATAAAAATATCGCTAAGGAGCATAATTTAATTGCTTTAAAAGCATTGCGCAATCGAAGTTATTGGACTTTATTCCTTTCTGCTTTAAGAACAGCAAGATATAATTTGAAAATTTTTAATGAATTAGTCAGTCAGTCAACGCCAATTTTATCTAAGCGCTTCTACAATTCAACTCAGAGCTTTTATTTGAGATTCAAAATATTTGGTTCTAAAATTAAACAGCGATTTATATCTTTATTGGGTATTAGGTAGTGAACATGGATTATAGTAGATATGAAAGCCTAAACTTCCTAATTGTTGTAAACAGCTTAAATGTTTTTGGTGGTGCTGAGCGTCAAGCACTTATATTGGCAGAATATTTAAAACAAAACGTTTCAGAAAATGTGAGTGTTTTGGCCTTTCAGGATGGCAATGTATTTAGACCTTTACTTGCTGAAATAGGTTTGAAAATTTATTGTTTTCCCTTTAAACATCAGGTAAAAAAGGTAAAAAAACTGGTTCAATATTATAACCTAAGCCAGTTAGTAAAAGGTATTAAACCGGATATCTTAATTCCGTACGTGGCCGAATCCAATAAAATAGTTGCCCAAATTTGGAATCATGTTGGCGCAAAATTTGCGTTTTGGAATCAACGTGAAGAAGGCCGCAAACTTTACGGAACTGCCCATGAAAGAAAACTAATTAACAAACTACCCGCTATAGTCTCTAATTCATATGAGGGCAGGGATGCATTAGTAAGAACCTACGGTATAAACCCTGAGCGAATCAAAGTAATCAACAATGGAGTTATAACAGTTGAAAAACTGCATAGTACAACCAACTGGCATAGCGCTTTTCAACTTAAGGATGATAGGTCATTAGTCGCAATGATAGCTAATATAACCAATCGAAAAGATCATAAGACTTTGTTGAGGGCTTGGCAAAAGGTTGTCGAGGCTTTTGAAAATAAAGACATTACACCTCCCTTTTTAGTCTTGGCGGGACGAAAAGCGGAAGCTTATGATTCACTCAGGTTATTAGGTTTTGATTTGAGATTGAGTAATCACATTGGTTTTACGGGGACTCTTAGTACTGAAAAGGTTCAAGATTTAATTTATCAAAGTGCATTTTGTGTTTTTAGCTCAAACCTTGAGGGTTGTCCAAATGGCGTTTTAGAATGTATGGCACAAGGAAAGGCTGTAGTAGGGACAAAAATCAGCGGTATCGAACAAGCTTTAGGTAGAAAATATGAGACTATTTGTCTCTCTAAACCAAATGACCCTAACGATTTGGCCAATAAGATTAAAAAAACTATAGAACAACCTGAATTAATGGCTGAAATTGGAGCGCACAATCATGAGCGGATTAAAATAGATTTTTCTGTTAAGCAAATGGTCGACCAACACTTAAGTTTAATAGACCCAATTTTAAGCTAGTGAAAATTCTATTTTGTGCAAATGACAGGCCGGGACATTTTGCTACTGGTCCTAATGCCTGGATACAACGATTAATTCCAGTTTTAAGGGATAAATATAATCTTGACGTACAAACACTTTTCATCTATAAAGGCGAACCTCAGGATTGTCCCACGCTTACCTTATTTCAGCAAAAAAAGTGGAGGCCACATTTAATAAACCGCGATGATATACCTTACGTGGCTGATCAAGTAAAAGAGATTTTAAAACTTATAAAAAAAGACCGATTTACTGTTTTAGTGGCTAATCTAGTTATTCCTGCTTACTACGCAGCTCGATATTTGAAACCATTCAATATTCCAGTGATTGGAGTAATGCATTCTAATGATAAATTTTACAAAGGTGTCATTGCTAAATTTATTCATGGGAATCAAAAGAATAATCTAACGCATAGCGTTGCTGTTTCTAACTATATCGATGATATATGTAAAGCAAAAAGTAGACAAACCAATTTAACTGTAATTCCCTGCGGTACTCCCGTGCCCACTATTAAAACAGATTATATAGAAAAAAGTACGCTGAATGTGATTTACGCAGGACGTTTGGAAACCGAACAAAAGCAAATACTGAAATTGACTGAAGCCTTTTTAAAAGCATCTTCCATAAATCCTAATTTATATTTTTCTATTTACGGAGAAGGTTCAATGTCTGAAGAAGTGAAATCAATAATTAGTCAGTTAAACGTAAGGAGAAATGTAAAATTTAAAGGACCTGCAGCTCCGTCTGAAATGTTGGAAATAATGTCAAAGCATCAGGTTTTTACATTAATGAGCGACTATGAGGGGATGCCCGTTTCGTTAATGGAAGCAATGGCATGTGGTTTAGTGCCGGTATGTTTGGAGGAGAGCAGCGGTATCAACGAAATTATTGAACACGGCGTGAATGGGTTCATCGTTAAAAATCGAGGAGAGGATTATCAAAAGCATTTGCAATCATTGCAAGAAGATGTTGAATTATGGAAAAGACTTTCAAGTAATGCTGTAAAAACTATCGAATCAAGTTATAGCGATACTAAAACCGGTCGCCAATGGTATGAGTTGTTAGTGTCTTTTCAGCAAAGACAAACAAAACGGGTTAGAATACCTAATCGAATACGCTTAGAAGGTGACTTACTCTATTATGGTGACAATAGGAAACCTTCCTTCATAACTCGTTTGCAAAGCGACTTAAAAGAGTATTGGATGAATTTACGTCTGCTTATTCGACCAAGAGCTAGGTTAAGAGCACTATTTAAAAATGAGAGATAAAAAGAACATATTAATTGTTTCGCCAACAAAAATAGGACTGACTGAAACCTTCATTCGCGCTCATATTGACGAGCTTGAAGGTAACATACACTACCTTTACGGTTGGGGTTTAGACTATAAAACAGAAGAAGATGTATCATTAAAGGAACTTTACTATCCAAAAGCAAGCTTTAAGGATAAGCTCCAATCGATATTACCCCATTATATTTATTTTAGATTAGACAAATCAAAACAAAAACAATACACTAAAGAAGCATTAATAAAGCGTTATTTAGTTGAGCATCAAATTGATGTGGTGCTGGCAGAATATGGTACGGCTGGTAGTTTTATCGCTCCTATTTGCGTCGAATTAAGCATACCTTTCATTGTGCATTTTCATGGTATAGACGCGTCAAGTTATGATTTATTAGAAAAGTTTAAGGAAGGCTACCAATTCATGTTTAATTACGCCCAAAAAATTATTGTGGTTTCAAGGGCTATGAAAAGAGCACTAGTTGAAGTAGGATGCTCTCCAGATAAAATAGTAATAAATACCTACGGCCCTCATCCTGATTATATAAAGATTTCAGCAAATTATGATTCGAATTATTTGATTTCAGTGGGTCGTCACACTTATAAAAAGGCACCATATTTAACGATTTTAGCTTTTAAAAAAGTTTTAAATGTTTATCCGAACCTTAAGTTAAAAATGATTGGAAATGGGGAGTTGTTTCATGTTTGTAAGAATCTTGTAAATAGCTTGGCACTGGAGGATAATATTGTTTTACTTGGGGGCTTGTCAAGGATTGATATTATAAAGCATATGGAGTCAGCTTTTTTATTTGTGCAGCATTCCTTAGTAGCTCATAATGGTGACAGTGAAGGGACACCAGTTGGAATAATTGAGGCCATGGCCGCAGGTCTTCCCGTAGTTTCAACATATCATGCGGGTATTCCTGACGTTGTCGTTGAAAATGAAACAGGGTATTTAAGTAATGAAAACGACATTGATACCATGGCAAAACATATCATAAAATTAAATAAAGACAGAAATCTGGCTAAAAAACTGGGGTTAAATGGTAAAGAGCGCATAAAAGCCAATTTCACACTTGAGCAACACTTAGACATTATAAATTTAGAACTTAGTAAGGCACTGAACACTTAAAATTTATTTGATTGAAATGCTAAATTATGTAAAATCAAAATGGAGAACAGCACATGTCAGTGAAAATCATCTTAAGCTTAACTCGTATTTACGTCTAAATAAAAAAACTTTTGAGATATATAATATTAATGATGCGGTTCCTAATCTCATCATTGTTGGTTCTCAAAAATGTGGTACGTCCTCTTTACACTACTACCTTGACGAACATCCAAACATTTACATGTCTGCTCCAATTAAAGAGGCCGGGTATTTTATATTTGATGAATGGGGTAAGGACTACTGGGAAAAACGAGGTGATAAAATAGATACAAAACTAGATTTAAAACGAAACTATACGATTACCGATAGGTATATTAATCAAAAGTATGATGGGGATAGCTCAACACATTACACTATTGGGAATAGAGTTCAAGATTACGATATACCTCTAGTCATCAAGAAAGAATCGCCAAAGGCCAAAATAATATATCTTATTAGAAACCCTTTTGCTAGAGTAACTTCAGCATATTATCACTTTGTGAAATATCATAAGTTTACGGATTCTATAGATGATTTCATTTTAAAATATAAATCTGTTATTTCGACTACACTTTTTTTTGACCAAATTAAACCATTCGCCGAACTTTTTAGTGGCAACCTTTTATTGCTGAATTTTGAAGACTTAATAAAGAATACTAAAATTGTAATGAATAAAACTTACAAGTTTTTAGAGCTAGAGCCTCATAATCATGAAGAATTTAGAGTGTACAATAAAACCAGTCCAAATAAGTCATCAAAATTTTCAAGGGATTCCTATGATAATCTCAGCACTATTTTTACCAGACAGAAAGTACTTATGGAAGGCTATTTTAATATTGAACTTAATTGGGATTTGACAGAAAAGACTTGGGTTATATAAATAAAAAATAATGCTTTTTAACCTACATCAAATCATGTTTATACAAAACAATTCCTTAATTGGATGTATAAGCTAACTGAGATTAAACATGAGTAGATTTAGAAATTATTTTAAACTAATTTCATTTAAATATAACATGTTTTGTTATCGCTTAAAGCAATTAAGATTCAATCTTTTGCATTGGATTGTAAGCAAAATTATATCCAAAAATGTGACAATAATAGCTCAAGACTTTATAGCTGCTGCACTTTATCAATTTATGGGTAAAAAGTATAACAGTCCAACCATAGGATTATGGGTGTCTACCCCAGATTATATATCTTTTTTGAAAAAATTACCCAATTTAAGAACCTACAAATTAAACTTCATTCATGAAAAAGATTTTGATTATCCAGTTGGATATCTCGAAGATGTCAAAATTGGATTTCAGCATTATGAAACGGAGGAAGTAGCCTTATCAAAATGGAATAACAGGTGCAAAAGAATTGATTATAAAAATCTTTTTGTGATAATAGATTTTAGATATCAATGGTATGAAAAAGAAGATGTTAGGCAATGGAATTTAATGAAGCTTAAGAATTCTTTGGCTATTGTAAATAAGGGCACTATGGATAAATTTGGTGATGTTCATAATAAAGTTGAATTAACCTCCAAGTTAGATTATAATAATACTAGAAAGGAAATTATGAAACGTTTTGTTTTTTGGAAATGGTTTAATTCATTTAATCTGAAAACACCAAATTTTATACAAAGTATAGCTCTGAACTTACTAGTAAAACTATATAGTTAGGCAGCCTATTATGTCTAAGTTATTCAAAGTATCGGTTATTATACCTGTTTACAATGCAGAAAAATATCTTCGAAAAGCTGTCGAATCTGCTGAGATTTTGGACGAAGTAGGTGAAATTATTTTGATTGAAGATAAATCACCTGACGGTGCCTTGGATTTGTGTAAAGAATTAGCCTCGAAATACGTGAAGGTTAAATTTTACCAGCATCCTGATAAAGGCAATCATGGCGCCGGAGCAAGCAGGAACTATGGTATAAAAAATGCTAGTTGTGATTATATAGCTTTTTTGGATGCAGACGATTATTATTTAACTAATCGTTTTTTTACGGATAAGGAAATACTTGAATCTCGAAAAGACGCTGAGGGTGTTTATAACTGTGTTGGCACCTACTTTCATTCAGAAGAAGCTAAAAATCAATTTTTTAATCAAGGATTAGGATATCAAGAAACTTTGACCTTTTCTGCAGCTCCTGAGCCAAAGGATTTATTTCAAGTTTTGTTCCATCAACATAATTCAATAACCGGCGAATTTCACACAAATGGGATTACCCTAAGAAAGCCTGTATTTGAAAAAGTTGGTGGTCGGATTTTCTGGTCAGGAAAGTTCGAGCTAACGCTGATTGGTCCATCGGATGAAGCGTGGGACATCGCCTTCATCGCTGAATATCCGAACGGTCAGGCATTCGTGGATATGGTCAAGGATCCTGTTTACCGCGAGGCCGTTAAACATCGCACAGCCGCAGTCAAAACGTCTCGTCTTATCAGGCTCGAGCCACAGAAATCCGGCAGCGTTTTTGGCTAAAGCATTTTGAGCCAGTGCTCAGGTGCAAGCCGGTTGGTGCGTAATTCGTTTACCGGGTGGTTTTCATCGCGGTATCCAATAGCAAGACCACAAAATATCATCAGTTCATCCGGCATGTCACAAAACTCATGGACTGTTTTGGGGTACATGGACCAGCATTCTTGCGCGCATGTGTCTATGCCACGTTCTTGAAACAGTAGCATCGCGGTTTGTAAATACATGCCGAGATCGGACCATTGCGGTAGTCCCATACACCGATCGACGAAGCAAAACGCTGCGGCAGGTGCGCCAAAAAACCGAAAATTATTTGCGAACCACTCAAGCCGTTTGGGTTTTTCATCCCGTCCAATGCCAAGCAAGCCGTACATTTCTTCGCCCACTTCGAACCTGCTTGTCCGATAAGGCTCTTTAAGTTTTTCCGGATAGACCTGATATTCGGGCTTGTCGCCATCGGGATGTGC
>JBCCOJ010000130.1:0-8841 GCA_039025415.1 Bacteroidota bacterium
AACGCATCTTCGACGGACGGTTGGCGATATTATTCGATTGATATTCCAATTTATTTGGTTGATGGGAAACAAGTTCAATACCTGCCAAGGAATCGACCGTAAATGACCTTGAATCAAGTTCTGAAGACGTAGTAACGGCTTTAATTTTGGTTTGCAAACTGTCAAGTGCTAAAATTTCCGCATTAGCGTTCTTAAGCTTTTCCAACTCTTCAACAAACCAAGCGTTACCGTTTGGAATCGTATAGTTTGTACTTGCTTGTATTTGTCCAGATTCGTTATCGATTATAACGTACTTGGTATTGAGCATTTCAAGCACGCCCATATTATTCTTGGAAATATGGAAGTCATAGAGTTCATCAAAACGTTTCAATTTAGCCGCATGATAGCCACTAAGTGAGTTATGAAAATAGGCGGCTCTTGCTGGCATTCTGCTATACTCAGAGACATCCAAAACGCGAAAATGCCCTTCATCTTTGAGAATTTGTTTATCAGCTGCATTAGCTTGGTAAGGTTTGTTTACCTGAATCGCTGAAACAAAATTATCGGTATTCACATAACGACGGTTCACGCCAACAAGATCAAATAAAATAAGTATCGCAAAAATTCCAATTACCACATTGTGTGATATTTTCTGCCTTAGAAACATGAAAATTGTACCTGCAGAGAGCAAAACTAAAATCAGGGTCCTAAGGGTGTCTTGGGTAAAAAACGTTTTTCGGTCTTCTCGCAAAGCATCTACAAAGGCTTGGCCGTATTCGCCATAGACTTGACGGAAATACCCATCATTAGCCCCAACAAAATCAAATAGGGAAGATTTGAACAGTAAAAATATTAGAGCCAATCCTCCAGAAATGGCCACTGAAATTTTCAATGCCTTTAACTTTTCTTGATCACTTTTTTTGGTATTAAATAATTTAAATAAGCCGAAAATTGCAAGAACTGGCACACATAATTCAACAATAACTTGTATGGAACTCACCGCACGAAATTTATTGTAAAGCGGCACATAATCAATAAAAAAATTGGTTATAAATGCAAAGGGTTCAGAATCACCATAAGACAATATTAGTGCGAAAATACTACCTCCAACCAGCCACCATTTGAGTCTTCCACGAACCATAAATAAGGCGTAAACAAAAAGAAATAATACTGTAGCACCAATGTAGGCAGGAGCCTCAACAATGGTCTGTTCCCCCCAATAGGTCGGGGTGTTTCTAACTTCCTGTAATGCCTGGGTTGGGCTGGCGCCAATTGTCTTATAAAAGTCATATGAAGCAGAATCTTTTCCTACATCCTCACTGCTCCCACCACCCATAAATCTAGGTATGTAAAGATTAAAGGTTTCAAGTAAGCCATAACTGTATTCTGTAATGTATTCACGACTTAATCCAGTTGTTACCTCTTTTGGAGAACCGTCGGGATTTATAGTCAAATCGCTTTTTCCTCTGGTACTTTCCTTAACGTACTCTTGGGTTGCCATAAGATTTGTGGCATTAAGACCTACGGCGAGAACAGCAGCTATGGAGAGAATTCCAACTGACTTAAAAAAATGTGGTAATACCTGATTTTTATAGGCATCTATCAGATAAGCTATGCCGAGAACAATAACTAGGAGCAATAGGTAATAGGTCATTTGAGGGTGATTTGCCACGAGTTCCAATCCCAGGGCAATGGTCGTCAATAAAAAACCGAGCGTATATTTTTTTCGGAAGGTTAGAACTATCCCGCTCAAGACTAATGGCATGTAGGCAATGGCGTGTGCTTTGGCATTATGCCCAACCCCAAGGATTATTATTAAATAAGTGGAGAAACCGAACGCTAAAGCGCCAAGTCCAGCTAATTTAAAATCAACTTTTAAGGCAAGAAGCAGAATGTAGAATCCAATAAAATACAGAAATAAATAGTCGGCTGGTCTAGGTAAAAAACGAAGGGTTAGGTCTAGTTTTTTGATATAATTGTGTGGATATCTTGCACCAAGTTGGTAAGTTGGCATACCACCAAAAGAACTATTGGTCCAATAGGTTTCGGCACCTGTCTTTGCCTTGAATTCCTTTTGCTGTTGAGCCATCCCGATATAGTGCATGATGTCACTCTGCTGTATTTGTTTCCCCTGCAAAACAGGACTAAAATAAGCCAAAGAAGCAATAACAAAAACAACTAAAACCAGTAAATGGGGAATGAGCTTTTTAAAAGGAAAAGACATGAAATCAGGTTAAGGTTCCAAAGTTGAAAAGTAGTTATATTTTGTGAACTTGAAAAGATAAAAAATCGTCTTGCAACCTAAAGACTTAATGGAAATAGAAACTGGACTGAATAATTGGTGAATTTGAAAACGGTAAAACAGGATTCTTACAATGAGAATCAAAAATTAATCAATCTCTTCAAAGTCGACGTATTCACCAACTTTTTCGTTCGATTTCTTTCTTGAAGGAGGCGCTTTATCGATAACCGTTTCCCCTTCCTTTTCCCTTGAGTTAGTCGTGTGAGATTGCTGAAACTGACCTCCAAAACGCTCCTGCATCTTATTGGACATATAGCGTACTAGATATGGCGCAAATAATCTCATCAAGATTTTTACACCATAATATACTAGAAGAATAATTAGTATTGTTCTTAAAAAACCCATTAGGGAGGCGCTTTGAAGCATAAATTCTAGTTTGTTCAAAAATACAATTATAGCTTTTTAAAAAAGATGATTATTACTTAAAAATTGCATAAAATCTCTATATTTGACTCTCATCGAACAACTATCTTATGTCGAAGAAACTGCTCCTCGCAATCCTATTTCTCATTGCTCAATTTACGTTTGCCCAATATACCGAAGTTATAAATTCTAATCGCCCTGGCGTATCCAAAGCTGCATTTTCAGTTGGCGCAAATGTATTACAGTTTGAGGTAGGACCCTATATCGTCAATGAAAAGCACACCCCGCTTCAGTATGAAGTTTCCGGTTTTGGTGCGGATTTCACGGCTCGATATGGTTTATTTTTTGAACAATTGGAAATAAACATCGAAGGTATTTATCAAAATGACACATTTACAGATAACCGGTCTTCCATTTCCAGTGATGAATCAAGAGCAAACTTTAGAAACTTAACCATAGGCGCAAAATATCTGGTTTTTGACCCTTACAAAAACGATGAAGAAGAAAAACCAAATCTGTATAGCTATCACGCCAATAGAGGTTTTAAGTGGAAGGACTTGATACCAGCTGTAGCCGTTTATGGAGGTGCCAACCTTGACACACCAGACAATCCGTATACTGGTCCGGGTATTGAAGGTTTTAGCCCTAAAGCCATGGTCGCTACCCAGAATAATTTTAGCAATGGGTGGGTATTTGTGACCAATTTCGTTTTTGATAGAATTGGGACCGATTTCCCAGAATTTCAATATTTACTCACTTTGACGTATTCCTTCAGTCCACAGTGGGTGGTTTTTGGAGAAACCCAAGGGATTAAAAGTGATTTCTACGCAGATAATTTATTCCGACTTGGCGGTGCCTACCTCTGGACCAGGGATTTTCAAGTAGATGCAGCAGCAACATTCAACACAAAAGATACACCTTCAGTGTTCAACTTCAATATTGGAGCATCCTATAGATTCGATTTTCATAAGGATAAGCCAATTGATAATGGAGGTGATGTTGAACTTGACAAAAAGAGAAAGAAAAAGAAAAAGGGCAAAAAAAAGAAAGAAGATTTTGATGATAATGATGATGGTAGTATTTAAGCCTAAGCCTGTATTATGATTCAACTAAAGGAAGCCCAAAATAAAAAGGAATTAACCCAGTTTGTAAAATTTCCGTTTGAACTCTATAAAGATTCAGACTATTGGGTACCGCCAGTAATTAAGCAAGAATTAGAAACTTTTAATAAAGACAAAAACCCGATTTTTAAAGATGCAGAAGCCAGGTTCTTTTTAGCCTACAAAAATGATACTATTGTAGGTAGGGTTGCAGCGATTATTAATTGGTTAGAGGTCAATGGCCAAGACCAAAAAAAGATGCGTTTTGGCTGGTTTGATTTTATTGATGATTTAGATGTTTCTAAGGCACTACTGAATAAAGTCGAGGAAATAGGACGAGAACATAATCTTGAATATGCCGAAGGTCCCGTTGGGTTTTCCAATCTCGATAAGGTTGGGGTAATGACCGAAGGTTTTGATTCTATTGCGCCAATGATTACCTGGTATAACCACGAGTATTACGTGAAACATTACCAATCTCACGGTTATAAAATTGAAAAAGAATATTCTGAAAGTAGATTTCCATTTTCTAACGTAAACCCTGACACCTTTAAAAAAGCGGTTACCATTATCCAAAAACGTTACGGACTAAAATCCCTAATTTTCACCAAAACCGAGCAGGTTATGCCCTACGCAGATCGTATGTTTGATTTATTCAACGAATCTTATTCAGCATTGGCGTCTTTTGTGGAAATAACCGATATTCAAAAAGCGTATTTCAAGGAAAAATTTGTCAAGTTCGTGAATCCAGAATATATAAAGTTTGTGGTGGATAAAGATGATAAGCTTATTGGTTTTGCTATCGTTATGCCATTCTTTGCTCGAGCGCTTCAAAAGGCCAAGGGTAAATTATTTCCCTTTGGTTTTAGCTATATCCTTAATGCCAAGAAAAACAGTAAAGATGTGGTGTTCTATTTGATTGGTATTCATCCAGAATATCAAAATAAAGGGGTTCACGCTCTCATTTTTAGTGAATATTATGATGTCTTTACCGCAAAAGGCATTCAAACTTGCTATAGAACACCAGAATTGGAAGACAACGAAGCGATTCATAAAATCTGGAAACATTTCAACCCAGAAGTCTATAAAAGAAGAAAAACATTCAGGAAGTCTTTAAGCTAACAAAAGGAATATTGGACGTTTTAGTGCTTCATGATGCGCTTTATTCCCATTAAAAAATTCAATTTTATGAACAGAATGGTACTATTCATTTTATTGGCTATTTGTTGTAATCCTTGCTTTTCGCAGATAGATGAGTCAAAAACAAAATTGCAAATAGCCGATAGTCTTGAGTCTTTATTTCAGTTTTCTGAGGCATTGCAAATACGTGAGGATATTCAAAAAAATGTTAGTCCGCCATTAAAGGAAATTGACTTATACAATCAATATAAAATTGAACTGAATAAGTCCTTTATAGAAACATCAGACAGCATTTCCTTAGTTTATGCCAATCTTGCTAAAGACGCTCTGTCTAAATTAAAGACTATCGAAAAATCTGAACAAGCCTTACTCCTTGAGCATCTTTCGAAAAAACAGTACGATAATTACTTGGATGAGGAAGCTTTGTCCACAGCTCTCGAAACCCTAGAGATTTTTAGGGATTTGGGCAACATTGAAAAACAATCAGAAACGCTCAGCTTTATTGTTAGCCAATTGGACTACCTGGGACAATACCAAAGGGCATTGGACTATTTAAACACTTCCATTCTTCTTGGGCAGAAAAATGAGTTTTCTAATGAGCGTTTAGCAAAACTTTTAATTACCAAAGCATCAGTACTTTCTAGAATAAATGATTTAAATGGACAAATATCGGCACTTAAAGAAGCTGAAATCTTGCTGGAAAATCAAAAGCTTGAGTCAAAATTCACGCAATTCGATTTGTATTACACATTGACCTTAAGTTATTACTTCTACGGTGATATGGAAAATGCTTTTGAGTATTTGGATAAACTAGAAGCTTTTTACAAGGCAAACAAAAACGATAAAACCTTTATAAATCATAAAGAAAGCCCGGAACAGAATTTAAATGTTCCGCTAACCTATAAGACCACGGCTTCAATAGTACTGGCTAAATATCATGGGTATACTGAAAAAATAAGTTCTGAGACTTCCAAGTTCATAAACAGTTTACCAAAAGATATCTCTAAATTATCACATTATGATTTAGAAAATATTAATGACATATACATTCAAAATGCCATTTATTACACCCAAAATAAGCCAGATTACAAAAAAGCCATTCCCTTTTTTAAAAAAGCCATCAGACTTAATCAAGCCAATAGCTTTAACAACGGCTTAATCAACCTTTTTTATCATGAAGGTTTTGTTGAATCTGAGTTCAAAAATTGGGAAAAGGCACAAATTGCTTTTGAGAAAGCTATAAGTTATCCTGAAAGCAAGCAATTTTATGCTTATAGTTCACTCAGGCAAAACCTTGGAAACGCGTATGCTGAAAATAGCAACTTCGAACAGGCAGAATCATTGTTCCGGCAAACATTAGATAGTTATGACGATAATACAAATGGAAACTTCTATTATGAAAACGTAAGAGACCTTGTTCAAATTGGTCAGGTGTTTTACAACGCTTTCATATCAACCGATGAAAAAAAGTATCTTGATTTGGCCTATAATGCCTACAGAAAAAGCGCTTTGGTGTTTTCAAAAATCTATCGCGGCGATATGTTCAATGCGATACTTTATACCTATTCTAATAAAATTAAAAATGGTCTCTTAAAATGCGCCATCTTATTACCTGAAAAGGAAATCGAGGCTCTAGAACTCATTGAAGATAACGACTCTGATTATTTATGGTCTAAATTTTTAAATAATCAATCCAATACCAATTTTGAGGAACCTAAAAAATTGAGTGACAGTCTAAATGTTATTGCAAGTAACACCACCTTGTTGCGAGCACAATTATCTACATTAAAAGACAAAAACTCAATTAGCGAACTGGAAGCTAAAGTTGACAGTTTAGAAAAAATAAATGATGATATCGAAAATATCTTAAAACAAAAATATCCTTCATTTAATGCATTTTCGAAGTCAGATTTTGCCTTAGAACTTCTGCAGAACACTATTAATCCAGATGAAGTAATTCTTAAATACATTATACTTGATTCGGTCGGTTATGCCTATAAAATAGAAGCCGATGCGGTTAAATTATTCAAATTGGATGTACAGCAGGAAAATTTAAAATCACAACTCAAAACATTTATCGAAGATGCTAGGACTCCATCTAAAAACCAGTTCAATCAAGATACCTATCTAGCTTCAAATTTGATTGAACCCATTCTTGATTCCGACGATGAAAATAAGCACCTAACCATTATTAGCAATGATTATTTAAGTGGCCTACCTTTTGAAACCTTGACTTATAAAGAGCAGCCTGTAATCATGAACTTTAACGTAGGCTACTCAAATTCCCTTAAATTGAAATATATTCAGGAATCCTTAACAAGCTCGACAATAAACGCCTTTGTTGCTTTTGCACCTCAATATAAAGACGTACTAACCTCTAAGGAAAATCAAATTGCACTACGCTCAAATCGTGCAGGGAACGTTGCGTTGCTTGGCGCTTTAGATGAATCTGAAAAAGTAACCGAATTATTTGCTGGCGATTTATTTAAAGGAAATAATGCCACCAAAGCCAATTTTATAAAGAGTTTGGAGGACTATTCTATTTACCATTTAGCCATGCACGGTATCATAGATGACTCTGAAAAAAACGAGTCAAGATTGGCATTTTCAAATGGAGAAAGTCTTACGCTCTCTGAGTTTTACCAGCTCAGGATTCCTGCTGAGCTCGCTGTTTTGAGTGCCTGCAATACTGGGACCGGTAAACTCATAAGTGGCGAAGGCATCAATAATCTCTCTAGGGCCTTTACATATTCTGGGGTCAAATCAACAGTATATAGTCTTTGGGAAGTGCCAGATAAGGAAACCTCAACCATAATGATTGCGTTTTATAAGAACCTCAAGGCGGGACAATCAAAAGATGAAGCCCTAGCGAATGCAAAGCGCGCGTTCATAAATGAAAATCCAGCCAAGGCAAAGCCCTTTTATTGGGCAGGTTTCGTTATAAATGGTGATGTGGGCGCAATTTCAGCTTCAAGTAGCTCCTATTGGATTTATGTGATTATTGCCTCAATTTCTATTTTAGTGCTTATTTCAGTTCTAGTATATAAAAACAAAAAAGCATCGTGAGTTTTTGTTCACGATGCTTTTTTTCAGTTTCCATTTGGCAATTTAAATTCAATAATCCATTGGGACCTCAACAATAACCAATTCTGTATCGCTTTCTGCGGAAATTTTAAAATTATCGACCTCGTAGATTCCAATAGCATCCCGTTTTTCAAGATGCTCATCTGCAACCTTAGCCGAACCATCCACATTGAAAATATAAAATCCGTTATTTTCTTTTTCCGGTTTTAACTCCAAGGCCTTACCAGATTCTAGATGGGTCCTGTAAATATAAGCCTGTTGACTTATAGGAAGCGCGTTAGATTCAAGTTTATCCTTTGGAGCAACTACGGTTTGCAGCTTATTTAGTTTTCCGTCAGTTGGAAATTCGCGTTGTTCGTAATTAGGCTCTACATTTTTAGCTTCTGGTAATATCCAAAGTTGAAGAAAATTGACTTCGTCTGTTTTACTATCATTAAACTCAGAGTGGGTCAATCCTGTCCCAGCGCTCATTACTTGAACCTCCCCTACCTCAATTGCACGTTTATTTCCCATGCTGTCCTTATGGGATAAGGCCCCTTTTAAGGGTATTGAAATAATTTCCATGTTTTGATGGGGGTGTGTTCCAAAGCCCATTTTAGGCTGAACCACATCATCATTTAAGACACGCAATGCGCCAAAATTCATTCGTTCAGGATTTTGATAACTGGCAAAACTAAAGGTGTGGTGTGATTTTAACCAACCGTGGTTTGCGAATCCTCTTGTGTCTGCTTTGTGAAGTATTGTTTTCATAGTATATCTGCCTCCCCAACCCCTCTACTTCGACTCCGCTCAGCACGGGCTCGGGAGGGGCTAAAAGGTCTTTATTTAATTATAAATCAAAGTAACATTGTACTAATTTTCATTTCTGAACAT
>JBCCOJ010000131.1:0-8743 GCA_039025415.1 Bacteroidota bacterium
CAGCAGTCTAATTAATAAAGACAGTTTGACCATTGCTTCAAGGGTTAATTTGCCTGAGGGCTATAAGCGGGGGGCCTATTCTGATGGTAGTTTTCAGCAGTATTTACGTAATTATAAATTAAAACCCTATGGAAGCAAAATCATAAACTACGATGATTCGGAATATTTCTGGCAGGGCGGCCACATTGGTATTCTGGATATTGATGTTCCAAAAAACGGACTTCAGCAATGTGCTGATGCATTGATAAGAATAAGAAGTGAATATTTATGGGAAAATGACCGCAAGGACGAGATTGGTTTTAATTTCACCTCGGGTCACTATTGCTCTTGGTCAAAGTACGCAGAAGGCTACCGCCCGAAAATTAATGGCAATAAAGTTAGTTTTCATAAAACTGCAAATGAAAACCATGAGAAGGATAATTTTTATAAATACCTAAATTTAATTTATATGTATTCTGGTACCTTATCTATGTTTCATGAGTTGAATCCGATTGATGATGTTAATGATCTGAAAATTGGAGACATGTTGATTAAAGGGGGCTCACCTGGACATATCGTAATGATATGTGATGAGGCAAAAAATGAAAATGGTGATAAAATCTATTTATTGTTTCAAGGTAATACGCCAGCTCAAAGCGTACATTTGGTTAAGAATTTGAAAGATGATTCAATTTCGCCCTGGTATCACTTAAAAAAGGATGCTGTAATTCCAGTATCAAATTATACCTTTTTCGATTCGAAATTTGTTAGGTTTAAATAAGTTTCTCTCTAAGATCTTTCAGTCCCGAATCGTCGGGATTAAATCCTGAAAGGTCTGTCAAGCTTTTCGTATTTTTGTAATCTTACGTTAATTGATTAAGCATTAAAAATGAGACTCCCATTTTCATGGGAGGTAACCATGAGTAAACCCCTAACAAAACAAGAACTACATAATTTAGCAATGAACCACGTTGGTAAAGATTTAGAAAAACGTGGTTTTGAATTCATTGCCGTTAATAGTAAATTGAAAAAACATCCTCAATTTGTTTGTATCGATAAAAACAACCAATACTTTTTTGTGATTGTAAGAGCGGTGTTGCTTCCAAAAAATCCCAACAATTACGACGTGGTTTGGATGGAGACCTTTAAAAAACACGCTTATGATAAAGATGCTAAGGTGCTTTACGCTGGCGTTGGCTTAGGCAATCCAGATGGGGAGGATTTACCGGTTTATCTTAATGAGGAATATTTAATAGAGTATAACGGCATTCAATATCTTGAACCTAATCTTAACTAAATACTTAAACGCTAAATAATGCACAATCGAATTTTACAACTTTGTGTTTTAATTGCACTTGTCTTTACCCACTCCTGTCAAAAGGAATCGAAAAACACCACACTACAAGGCCCTATATTTGGTACGGGTTATAAGATAATTTACAACTCTCAAATTGACTATACCAAACAGTTTGATAGCCTTTTTGCCAAAATTAATCAGTCGCTATCAACATATATGGACAATTCTGATATTTCTAAGTTAAATCGAAACGAGAGCGTATCATTAGACGAGCATTTTGACAAGGTATTTAAAAAATCAAAAGAGATTTATAAAGAGACTAACGGTTATTTTGACCCAACCATTGGTGATGTTGTTAATGCTTGGAAGTTTGGGGCAGAAAACGATAAATTTTTGACCGATAGTACTACAATTGATAGTCTAATGAAATTCGTTGGATTCGATAAAGTATCATTATCGGGTAATAAAATTGATAAACCTCAAAACACTTATCTCGAGTTCAATGCCATCGCAAAAGGTTATGGTGTTGATGTTATAGCTGATTTCTTGGAAGACAATGGGATTCAAGATTATCTTGTTGAAATTGGTGGTGAAATGCGGGTAAATGGAATTAATACCGAAAAGAAACAGCCATGGAAAGTAGGCTTGGACGAACCTCGTTTTGACGGCGAGCAATCCATTTTTAAAGCAATTACATTAAATGATGTAGGTATGGCAACTTCAGGCACCTATCGTAAATTTAAAGTTGATAGCCTTGGAAATCGCTATGCGCACATAATCGACACTAAAACTGGATATCCAGCAAAAACAAATATACTCAGTGTATCGGTTATTGCTGAAGATTGTATGACGGCCGATGGGTATGCTACAGCTTTTCAAGCTATGGGCTTGGGGCGAGTAGAGCAATTTTCAGAAATTCACCCCGAAATAAAAATCTTTCTTATTTATGAGGATGAGAATCAGGAGTTTCAAACTCTAGGATTAAATGGTTTTCCCGAAGATTAAGGGCATTAAAAAAACCATTAACCAAGCTTAGACGCAAATTGATAGACTAATAAACCCCATCCTGCAACTAAGAGCAGTCCTCCAACTGGTGTTACGGGTCCTAAGAATTTCAACTTTTTACCTTTGGCATCAGATAAAATCAAGCCATAGATACTGAATGAAAAAAGTATGATTCCTAACGTAAAGCACCAATAAATGCTCTTACTGATTTCGAAATCACTAATTCCAATTACAAGCAACACAATAGCGTGATACATTTGATATTTCACCCCAGTTTCAAAACTTTTTAATTGCTCTATTTGCAATGTCTTTTTTAAGGCATGTGCTCCAAATGCGCCTAGTACAATTGCTAATAATCCAAAAAGCGATGCGGTAATTCCAATGATTTCAGCGTTCATTTCATTTCATTCTTCAATCTTGCGCTAAGATAAATAACGATTTCCAAGCAAATTGATAATCAAAAACTATTTTCAGTAATTTGCAAGATATTGCCCGTCACAAAAATCGGATTGGATATAAGAATCCCAATCATGCAGAACAATAAGGAACTAGACTTAGCGTGGAATTTCGTCAACCAAACCGATAGAAATATTTTTTTGACCGGTAAGGCGGGTACAGGTAAAACAACCTTTTTAAAACGCCTGAAAAATGAATCCCTAAAACGTATGGTGGTTGTTGCTCCAACCGGAGTAGCGGCTATAAATGCCAAGGGTGTTACCATTCATTCATTTTTCCAGTTGGCCTTTGGTCCCATAGTGCCAAATGCACCAAAACAATCCTCAGGTTTTAATCGAAAATTTAATAAAACAAAAATCAACATTATAAAATCCTTAGACTTACTCGTCATTGACGAAATCAGTATGGTGCGCTGTGATTTGCTTGACGGAATAGATGAAACCTTAAGGCGTTATAGGGATAGGAGCAAGCCGTTTGGAGGGGTGCAAGTGTTGATGATTGGTGATTTACAACAACTCTCACCGGTGGTCAAGGATAACGATTGGCAGATATTACAGCCGTTTTACCAGACGGCTTTCTTTTTTAGCAGCAAGGTATTTCAGGCTTCTGATGCGATAACTATTGAGCTAAAGCATATTTACCGTCAGGACAATCCCAAATTCATTAATATCTTAAATGAAATAAGGAACAATACACTTAGTCAAGAAAGTATTTTCGCATTAAACCAACGTTATAATCCAGAATTTGAACCTGATGAAGAAGATGGTTACATTCATTTAACCACTCATAATAACAAAGCCAAATACGTTAATGATACCGAGCTTGAAAAGCTTAAGGGCAAACTACATAAATATGAAGCAAAAATAGAGGGAAAGTTCCCCGAATATTCCTATCCCAACAATCCCGAAATGGAATTGAAAGTTGGTGCTCAGGTTATGTTTGTGAAAAACGATAGCTCCCAGGAAAAACGCTATTTCAACGGTAAGATTGGAAAAATTATCCATCTCGAAAAAAATGAAGTTGTGGTTAAATGTCCAGATGATGACTTCAACATTGAGGTAACCCCAGAAACTTGGGAAAATATTAGTTATGCCATAAATCCTGAAACCAAGGAAATAACCGAAGATAAAAAAGGGGCATATATCCAAATGCCGTTGCGACTGGCCTGGGCTATTACCATTCATAAAAGTCAGGGGTTGACTTTTGAACGCGCTATAATCGACGCCCAAGGCGCTTTTGCCCACGGTCAGACCTATGTGGCGTTAAGTCGTTGTAAGTCATTGGAGGGGTTGGTGCTGAAGAGTAAAATTTCTACTAATGAAATTATAAACGACGGAAATGTGAACGCCTTCAATAAGTCGTCTGAAGAAAATCAACCTGATGAAGTAAGTCTGCAATCTTCGATGCGTAATTTTCAACTGGGTCTAATTTCAGAAATATTTGATTTTTATAAATTTCTTTATCCCACTCGAAGAATCTTGGATGTTTTCTACAATAACCGAAATTCGGTGCAAGGGAATATTGAAAAAATCGTACCCGATATCAAGACCGCTTTGGCCACATTATTGAAAGTAGCCGATGGATTTAAGAAACAATTACAAGAATTATCAAAAAACAGCGACCTGCCTGAAAACGATAAACATATACAGGAACGGTTTACCAAAGCCATTATTTATTTTGAAAAAGAAACCCACGAAAAAATAACCGAACCCTTTCAAAAATTAGCTTTTACAACCGACAATAAAGCTGTGGATGCCGATTTGACCAAAGCTATCGATGAATTTGATGCATTACTTGATACCAAGAGAAAGTATTTTAACCAGCTTGCTGAGGGTTTCAGTCTAGTGAAGTTTCTAGAGCTAAGGGGAAAATCCAAGGTTGAAAACAATGAGCGCGGACAAAAGAAAAAGCGTCAGAAAATAGTAATTGAAAGTACCAGTAACGTGGACCTTTTTGAGCGTCTCAGATTACTCAGAAACGAATTAGCTGATGAATTGGACTTAATTCACTATCAGATTTTTACTCAAAAGTCCTTGTATGAAATGTGCGAGCTTTTACCAGTGACCAAATCACAATTATTAAAAATTAACGGTTTTGGGAAGAAGCGTGTTGAAAAGTATGGTGAGGAAATTTTAGATGTTATTATGAATTATTGTGACGAACATAATTTGGAAACCGGTCAATTGAAAGATTATGAGCATTTAACCATTGAAAAGAAAAAACCAGCAAAGATTTCTAGTAATCAGGTGTCTTTTGAAATGTTCAAATCTGGAAAGACTATTGACGAAATCGCCAAAGAAAGGGGGCTGGTCACAGGAACTATTTTCAGTCATCTTGCTAGTTTTATCGAAACCGGCGAAATAAAACCAACGGACCTCATTTCAGAGGAAAAATTCAATGAGCTAAAGGAGCTTATCCCCAAATATGAATTTGAATCCCTTACAGAATTGAAAAACCAATTAGACGAAAAATATAGCTATGAAGACTTAAGGATGGCTCTGAAGGTTTTGAATCAATAATTTTCAAAGTTCACAGTCCACTGTCCGAAGTTGACAGTCAATCGTCTAATATCTCATCTCTTACTTCTCATTTCTTAAAAATTACCTCAACAAACTCCGTGAAATCACAATCTTCTGTATCTCTGATGTGCCCTCATAAATCTGGGTAATTTTGGCATCACGCATTAAGCGCTCAACGTGGTACTCTTTTACGAAACCGTTCCCTCCGTGAATTTGAACCGCTTCCACAGATTGTTCCATTGCCACTTTAGAGGCGTATAGTTTGGCCATGGCGCTCGCTTGGTCGTAGTTTTGACCTTGGTCTTTTAACCATGCGGCGTTCATGACTAGGTGCCTTGCTGCTTCAATTTCGGTGTACATATCAGCCAATTTGAAGGCAATAGCTTGATGGTTGGAAATTTCAGTGCCAAAGGCTTTTCTTTCCTTAGAATATTTAAGTGCTAATTCGTAAGCTCCTGATGCAATACCCAGGGCTTGTGCTGCAATACCAATTCGTCCTCCAGAAAGCGTCTTCATGGCAAATTTAAACCCGAAACCATCTTCTCCAATTCTATTTTCCTTAGGTACTTTTACATCGTTAAATTGAAGTGTATGGGTGTCGCTACCTCTAATGCCAAGCTTATCCTCCTTTGGGCCAATTTCAAAACCGTCCATGCCTTTTTCAACAATAAATGCATTGATTCCTTTATGTCCCTTGCTTCTATCTGTTTGCGCTATCACTAAGTAGACGTCACTTCTGCCACCATTGGTTATCCAATTTTTTGTGCCATTGAGTATGTAATGGTCTCCTTTATCGATAGCAGTTGTAGCTTGTGAGGTTGCATCACTACCTGCTTCTGGTTCACTTAGACAAAATGCACCAACATATTCGCCGGTTGTTAATTTGGTAAGGTATTTTTGTTTTTGTTCTTCTGTACCGTAAGATTGTAAACCATAGCAAACCAAAGAGTTGTTTACTGAAACTATTACCGAAGCTGATGCATCAATTTTAGATAACTCTTCCATCACTAAAACGTACGAAATTGTATCCATTCCGCTGCCACCATACTGAGGGTCTGCCATGATGCCCATAAAACCAAGATCTCCCATTTTTTTGACCAATTCTTGCGGGAAAACCTGTTTTTCATCGCGTTCAATCACACCAGGTAATAATTCGGTATTGGCAAAATCACGAGCGGCATCTCGTATCATTAAATGTTCTTCGGTAAGGCTAAAATCCATCGTAAATTATTGATTTAATAAAAATAGGTTGCAAAGATAACGGTTTATTGGTTTTTTTTCAATAGGAATATCTAATTTTACATGATATGATAAAGAACAATTATCACGTTATCGGTGTCATGTCTGGCACTTCTATAGACGGAATTGATCTGGTATATGCAAGATTTGATTTTGGTCAAACCATTCGATTTACAATTTATGAAGCCGAAACCATTGCCTATGATGATTTCTGGAAAAACAGTTTGGCTAGATTAGTGGAAAGTACTAAGGAGGAACTCAAGGAAATCGACAAATCTTACACTAAGCACATTTCCGAAGTGATAAGAGACTTTATCAAAAAACATGGTATTAACAATATCGACGCGGTTTGTAGCCATGGCCATACCGCACTGCACCAACCTGAAATGGGTTTAACCTATCAAATTGGGAATCTCCCAGATTTGGCGAGTTATTTGGAATTACCAGTTGTCTGTGACTTTAGAATTCAAGATGTAGAATTGGGAGGTCAGGGTGCACCACTCGTACCAATAGGTGATAGACTTCTTTTTTCAGATTATGATTATTGTATAAATCTTGGCGGATTTGCAAATATCTCTTTTGAAGATTATTCTGAAAATAGAATTGCCTTTGATATTTGTCCTGCCAATATTTTATTGAATTATTACGCTAAGAAACTTGGTTTTGAATATGATGACAAAGGGCATATTGCCAAAAACGCAAACCTAAATCAAGATTTATTGAATGAGCTGAATGATTTGGAGTTTTACAAAATGGATTCTCCAAAATCTTTGGGTCTAGAGTGGGTGCAATCAAAAATTCTACCTATGATAAAGAAATCTGAAAGCCATCCAGAAAAGGCACTTTCGACTTTTACTGAGCATATCGCCATTCAAATTTCCGCAGTGATTCATGAAAACGCAAAAGTGCTTGTTACTGGCGGAGGGGCTTACAATACGCATCTTCTCGATAGAATTTCATCTTATAAGCCTATGGAAATCAAAGTGCCCAAAAAACAATTGATAGAATTCAAGGAAGCTTTGATATTTGGACTTTTGGGAGTTTTAAAAATTAGAGGTGAAATAAACTGTCTGGCCAGTGTAACTGGTGCAAGTCATGATCATTGTTCTGGCGAGGTTTATAACTTTCAAAATTTACAAACATAAATTCCTAAACGGCACTTAGTTTTTTATATTTGTTAATGAATTATTGATGATGAATTTTAGTGAATAACCGCACCAGAAATCATAGATAAATTTTAAGTGTGCTTTAAAAATAATCATCATTGAGAAATGAAATTAAACTAAATGAACCAACTATATTCCCTCGCTACCTCTCTAGTGTTCGACTTCGTTTTTTTACAACAAATAGCCAAAAATCAGCTATTTTAAATGAAAGACTTACTCCAGAAATACGAAGAGAAACCACCTGAAATTGTCTTTAATTGGAAAGATCAAGAGACCGAGGCAGAGGGTTGGACGGTAATAAACTCCTTACGAGGAGGTGCTGCTGGTGGCGGTACGCGCATGCGAAAAGGTCTTGATATGAATGAGGTGCTTTCGCTCGCTAAAACTATGGAAGTTAAGTTCACTGTTTCGGGCCCAGCCATAGGGGGCGCAAAATCAGGAATTAATTTTGACCCAAACGACCCTAGAAAAAAGGGTGTTTTAGAGCGATGGTATGCTGCTGTTTCGCCATTGCTGAAAAGTTATTATGGTACCGGCGGTGATCTTAATGTTGATGAAATTCATGAAGTTATTCCTATAACCGAAGAAAGCGGGGTTTGGCATCCCCAGGAAGGCGTTTTTGAGGGACATTTTAAACCGACCCAAGCAGATAAAATCAATAGAATTGGCCAATTGCGTCAAGGGGTGATTAAAGTTATTGAAAATACGAAGTATTCCCCAGATGTCTCACGTAAGTTTACTGTCGCGGACATGATTACCGGATTTGGGGTTGCCGAAGCTGCTAAGCATTTTTATGACATACATGGCGATTCTATTATTGGTAAACGAGCCATTGTTCAAGGTTTTGGTAATGTGGGTGGAGCTGCAGCTTTTTATTTGGCCCAAATGGGAGCGAAAATTGTCGGTATTATTGATATTTCTGGGGGCTTAATTAATGAGAACGGCTTCAGCTTTTTAGAAATAACCGAATTGTATCTAAAAAAAACAGGGAATAAATTGGTAAGCGATAATCTGATTCCTTTTTCAGAAATAAACGAGAAAATTTGGTCGCTCCAAACTGAAGTTTTCGCACCTTGTGCAGC
>JBCCOJ010000132.1:0-8703 GCA_039025415.1 Bacteroidota bacterium
ACAGAGGTTCTATTGATACCAACGTTGGTGAGACGAAGATCACCGCAGATATCACAAACCTTGCCGAGGGGACTTACTTCTTCGTGATGAACATGAACGGTAACACGATTACCAAGCAGTTCGTCAAGGGCGGAAGATAATCGATAATAATCTTGCCCGGCAATTGGTCGGAGCAAAGCATAAATACCATAAACGGTCAGCCAATTTTGGCTGGCCGTTTTTGTTTTCTGTCTAAATTTGAATAATCAAATAGTATGTCCTTGCTTCATTGAGAAGCAACAGATGGCTTTTTGATTAAATATGTTTTTGAGATTAGAGCTTAAAACCTTTGGTCTTAAAGATTATATATAACACTAAAAATCAAATTTCGACCTGGAGCAGAAATACCTGAAGAATAAGGACGGTATCGCTGGTCTGTGATGTTTTCTAAAGTTGCAATTAAATCAATCGACTTTGAGACCTGATATTGACTTCTGAAATTTAAGGTATACCATGAAGGGGAAAACGGATTGCCATTTGAGTCTAAAGCATAAATAAAATCCTTTTCAATTTCAGATGGTGCCAGCTGATTGAAGGAAAGCTCATTATTATATTCTGCGAAAGCATCTAGCTTCAATTTCTTGGAGTTCCAAATTAAATGTGTGTTTCCAAAGTTAGGAGCAATGTGTCTCACTGGGACTTCAATGCCATCATTATCTTCTGTGCCACCGATGATATTATACTGTGATGTGAGTTTGAAGCTCTTTGAAAAATTGATTTCAGCACCCACTTCTAAGCCATAAATCCACGCTTTTGAAGCATTTTGAATGGCCTGAACATTGCTTGGTTCTCCGTCATAATCAATTTCAGATTCCCCACTAAGTGTAAAATCACGTCTTACAAGCGCATCGTCTAAAAACGTATAATACGTTGCCAAATCAAGTTTGAAAACGGCATTGAAATTCAGGGTTAGTCCTAGTTCACCTCCGTAGGCGTATTCAGGTCGTAAGTTTTGATTTGGTACTACCACAGATCCCGGTTCAGAATCAAACACCTTTCCAATATCATCTATGTTTGGCGCCCTGAATGCGGTTGAGGCGTTTACTCGCCAGTGAATCATTTCGTTTGGCATCCAACTGATTCCTGCTGATCCTGTTAGTGCGCCATTATCTAAATTTTTCCCCTCAAAAGGTAAGTTTAGAAATTGGTTGTTCTCTTCAAAACTTGCGTTGATTGCAATGTGATTATAGCGCAACCCGGTTTGTAAAACTAACTTGTTACTTGGTTTATACTTATAACTAAAATAAGCAGCTATAGATTGCCAATCTGCACCATTAGGATACCTTGAAACTGTTGGACTGGTTAAGCCTGACGAAATATTGGTTTCAAAACCAACGGAATTCACTTTATTATAGATATACTCTAAGCCGTAGTAAAAACTATTTTTAGAGGAAAGACGTTTCTCCATATCTAAATTAAAAGAATAAGCGTCAACTGCCTCTTCCCGTATATTTCTTATTTCAGACTGAAAATCTCGGTCAAAACGACTTTCCTGAAAGTTCTGATACGAGATATTAGCTTGAATTTTATCATAGAAATTTGAGTTACTGCTTAGTTTAGTCATTTGTAGGTTGGCTAAAAACCAGCGTTGGGGGCCATAATTCCATTCTGCCGAACGTAAATTGTCACCGTCCATTCTATTTAAACGATCATACCTTGAAAACTCTGAAGTTGTTGAATAATGCAACCCGAAATCGAAGTTCAAATCACCCCTAGGTTCAAAATGGATTTTTTGCATTAAATTCAGTTGGTCATATCCTGTAGGAACTTGAACCCTTGGGTCTTCGTTTTGAATTACAACATCTACCCCATTAACGGTTTCAATATATTCTGGTCTCAAATAGTCATCAGGGCCATGACTTCCCATTTTCAAATCATCAAAACCTGAGTAACTAATGCTTGACAGAAATGCCCACTTCTTTATACCGAGATTTACATCAAAATGTCCTGTTTTTTCAAAGTTGGCAGATGCATACCTGCCAATGGCGCTTGCTTGAACCTCTAATGAATCTGTATAGGAAAGTTTTGGTTTTTTTGTGTAAAAACTCATAACCCCTCCAATTGCATCACTTCCATAAACTACTGAGCCTGCCCCCAAGGTTATTTCTGTGTTTTGTAAGGTAAAAGGGTCAATTGAAATGACATTTTGAAGATTTCCACCTCTAAAAATGGCATTATTCATTCTAACACCGTCCACAGTTATTAGCAATCTATTCGTAGAAAAACCCCTTATCATTGGGCTTCCACCTCCTAATTGACTTTTCTGCACATATATATTTCCCGTATTTTCCAACATATCGGCACTGGTCTGAGGTGTTTGAAATTTTACGTCATTGGCATCTATACTAACTATGCTCTGCGGAATGTCGCGCTTATTTTGTTTGAATCTGCTGGCGGAAATTACGACTTGATTCAAGTCCTCGATTTTTGGGATTAAAATGACCTTAAAGTTGCTTTGCCTTAATTCTGACTTTTGAATGGACACCTGATAGTAGAGAATATTCTGAAATAGTATCATTTCAGAATCAGAGAATTTAGCCAAATCCGCACGACCATCTATATCTGTGATGACGGATTTTGATTTTTTCAAATTGAAAATAGCCACCCCAGAGATTGGTAGATTAGTTTCCTCTTCTAAAACTTGAATTTGTTGGGAGAACGAAATGAAAACGGATAAGATAAAGGTAACTAAAAGGTAATTTCGCATAGAACAAACATCATTTTCAATGAAAAACCTGATTGAAAATTTCAAGGGATTTAGGTTTTTTAAAACCGCCCAAATGTAACTCAAAATACAACAATAACAGTTTTAAAAAGGATTGTCTTTGTTTTGAGTTAAGTGGTATTTTCTCTAATGCATCAAAATTTGTGCCTATTAATTCTTTTAAAATATAAATATCGTTTTCAGAAATGCTATATATTTCATGTTTAGTCGATTCAAAACTTCCTTTACTCAGGTTAAAGTACGGTAGTTCAATTTGAGTGACATCTGGAAAGAACCCAAGGTGTTTGGTTAGTCTAAGCAAAAACAATAAATGGAAATTCTGAAACCTGTCTTTAAGATCTAACCATTGTAAACTAGTTTCTAGGAAATGATATAATTCAAGATTTTTTTCTTCTTCTTTTAACACTTCAGCTAAAACCTCGGCGATAAAAATAGCAATTGAAGATTTTAAGAGATTTGAATGAAGACTGGAGTAGGAGTTTTCAAGTCTTATTTCTTTTATATACTGAAGATTGCGATTAGGATTAAAATTTTCCTCTAAAGTAAGTTGCGTCAAATATTGAAAGTAGGCCATCTTAGAGCCTTTTTTACTCGATTTATTCGCGCCTTTTATCAAATAACTCGTTATGCCTTTTTGCTCAGTATAACATTTGACAATCAAGTCGTTATCTCTATATTTTAACTTTGAAAGAACAATGGCTTTAGTTTTGAACAGCATTTAATGAGCGTTTTTCTATCTAACAATCATCACTTTTAAAATTTTTGATTCAAAGGAATCTAGGTCAGAAATCATGATGAGATAGACCCCAGAAGCCACGATATTACCAGCTAAGTTTTTACCATTCCAAATTCCAGTGCCGCCATCTATGGCAAAGTTATATCTGGTTCGAGACGATCGCTGATTGATCCTTGATTGTGCTTCTGCAACCAGGTTACCTTCAATATCGGTAATCTTTACATTTACGTTTTCAGTTAGCCCTAGAATCTTTATTCCATTGTTAATGTTGTTTAAATCATCAAAACCAAGGATATCGTATTCTGGCCTCACTGGATTAGGGTAAACGTAGGCGTCTTCTAGGTTCTCTTCTGGTGCCGTACCGCCTGAGGAAAATGAAACCAATCCTCTGCTCGTAGAGATATAAACCCGTCCTGATACAGGGTCAATTGAAATATCTGAAATTGCGTTTGACGGCAAAGGTGAATTACTCGTTGTGAATTGAAAAATGGTCTCCTGGCCGTCGGGTGAAAAATAAAAAATTCCAGAATCAAGAGTGCCAACCCATTTGTTGTTGGAACCGTCAACCTTTATATCGGTAATAAATTGATTTGAAAGTAACTCTGTGCCAATACCGTCATCAAGAATTACGATAGTACTAACGGAAGGATTAGGCTCTGTAACAAAACTGCTTGTGTTGAATAACACACGAAGACCTCGTTGTGTTCCAATCCAGAGCTGGTTGTTATTGTCAAGTGCGACACTTCTGCAGTCATCTGAAGGCATATTTTGTTCTTCTAATGCCACATTATTAATTCCTCCAGAATTAATATCGTAACCAATTAAACCATTTTCATTAGAAGCGACCCAGAAGTTCTGGCCGCTATTTAAATCCAAATCGCCAAAACCATTTTCATCATTTATCGGATCCTGTATAAGTTCTGTAAAGTCATAAGATTGCCAATTACCGGTAGCAGGGTCGTAGGATTTTAGTGGTCGTTGTGCTAATGAGCATAATAGCCAAAGTAAACCATTTCGGTCAAATTTTAAGCCAGAAACCCTAGTGCTCTGATTTGTAGGAATATCAACTGATTCAAGTCCGCTGTTTGATTCGTCGTAAAGAATTGTAGGTGTACCATCATTCAATTCCAACATCCCGCTATGAAAAGAACCTATGAAAACCTGTGATGGATTGAATGGATTTATTGCAATGTCACAAAGATCAAAGGCACCCAATATACTATCGGCTGGTGTATTTTGCCAAACACCATCAACAAGATGACTTATTCCCCTGAGATTTAAGGGACTCGGATTGTAGGTTACAGAGTATTCGCCGTAAGTCATCCATAGCTCATTATCTCCCGCTTGGATTTTGAAACCACGGTTACTTAATGGCCCTTCAGGCCTTATTTCTAAGGGCTCTTCTATATTACCAATTCTAGTCTTTAAAACACCAAACCCGGTTGTAGCAATATAAATATCATCATTTACTATTGTTGATTGATTAAAAGCTGCTTGGATTGTTTCCGTGGTATTGATAGTTCCTTGTAAATTGAAAGTAGAGTTGTAAACGAACGTGGTTGATGGCGTGGTAACGAGTAGATTGTCATTGTTAAATCTCAAGTCAGACGGGAGTTGGGGGTAGTTAAAAACCGGTGTTAGCGCACCATTATTAACTTCATTTAAAACGCCATTTAGTTCTAACGCATATAAATTATCTACCGTACTCTCGATGGCAGTATAATTCCCGCTGGCAATAGAGGTCCACTGCTCAAAATCAATCAAATTGGGATTAGACAAGGGCGCTCTTCTAATACCAGCGTTAGAACCGCAAGCCGCGTATATCATTCCATTAAAAATTTCAGTTTGATTTATTTGGATTTGAGCGCCATTATCGCCAATAAAGTAAGAGTCACCAAATTGTAATAGATCTAAATCATATACCGAAATTCCAAAATCTGAAGAGATGTAGATAAATCCCTCATTTTCATTTATATGATTTATCCGCTTTAATGCAGGGCTAATGGTTTCTTTTTCAAGAATGTCAACCACACTTAAAATGCTTTTATCGTTTTCAGAATAAATTTCGATAAGTCCATTTTCATAGCCTATGACAAGAATTTGAAAATTTTCACTGTAGTAAATAGTTGAAATGTTCTCACCAGACAACCCGTTTATTGTTGTAATGGTTTCTATTTCATTTGTAAGTGTATTGAAACTAAAAATTGCATTTTCTGCAGCTGCGTAAATGCTAGTCTCACCTTGACTTATAGCGTTAATATTAAAATAAGAAAAATAACCTTCCCATAAATCTGAAAAATCCTGAGCTGTAACGTTCAAGCTAAGAAGTAGGGTGATTATGACTGAAAATAATTTACGCATATTGGTTTAAATCTGATTCAAATATATTAAACCAGTTTATTACTAACGTTAAAATGAAGGCAATCATATCTAGTAAAAGAAAAAGGCCCTCAATTTGTACATTAAGAGCCTTTTTTCAAGTTCTAAAACTAATTTATACTACACCTTGAGCTAGCATGGCGTCAGCAATTTTTACAAATCCAGCAATGTTGGCCCCTTTAACGTAGTCAACAAAGCCACTTTCATCCTTGCCATATTCAACACAAGCTTCGTGGATATCATTCATTATTTTATGAAGTTTTTCATCAACTTCTTCGGCGGTCCAACTTAAACGAAGTGAATTTTGACTCATTTCTAAACCTGAGGTCGCTACCCCACCTGCATTTGATGCCTTACCCGGTGAAAATAAAACTTTTGCGTTCTGTAAAACTTCAATAGCCTCTGCCGTGGTTGGCATATTGGCACCTTCGGCAACCGCTATGACATTATTTTTCACAAGTACTTTTGCCTCATCCTCATTTAGCTCATTTTGAGTTGCACACGGCATAGCCACATCACAATCTACAAACCAAGGTCTTTCACTATCATGATAGGTCGCGTTAGGATATTTCTCTAAGTACTCCTTTATTCTTCCTCGTTTTTCATTTTTAATCTCCATAATATAAGCAAGCTTTTCCTCATCTATACCATCTGAGTCATGAATATACCCGGAAGAATCAGACATGGTGAGCACTTTTGCTCCCAATTGGATTGCTTTCTCACAGGCAAATTGGGCTACATTTCCTGACCCTGAGATTACTACGGTTTTACCTTCAATTGATTCATTTTTCGTACCCAACATGTTATTTACAAAATAAACACAGCCGTAACCAGTTGCTTCAGGTCGCATTTTTGAGCCACCGTAGGAGAGTCCTTTTCCAGTGAGAACTCCAGTAAATTCATTGCGTAATTTCTTGTATTGGCCGTACATAAAACCGATTTCCCTCGCGCCAACGCCAATATCTCCAGCTGGCACATCGGTATTATCACCAATATGTCTAAATAATTCATTCATGAAAGACTGGCAAAAACGCATGACCTCATTGTCACTTTTACCTTTTGGATTAAAATCTGAGCCACCTTTTCCACCGCCCAACGGTAATGTTGTCAAGGAGTTTTTAAATACCTGCTCAAAACCAAGAAATTTCAAAATACTTAGGTTTACAGTTGGGTGAAATCGCAATCCACCTTTGTAAGGGCCAATTGCAGAATTAAACTCGACTCTAAAACCTCGGTTTACTTGAGTATTACCCTCATCATCAACCCATGGTACTCTAAAGATGATTGTTCTTTCGGGTTCAACCATACGCTCTAGAAGCATTTTGTTCTTGTATTTCGGATTGTTTTCGATAAAAGGAATAACCGTTTCAGCTACCTCGTGAACAGCCTGTAAAAATTCGGTTTCATGACTATTTTTCTCTTCTACTAGATTTAGAAAAGCCTCAATTTTATCTTCCATTTATTAAATTATTGATAATTGATGTTTGATTTTAAGGCACAAAGATACATTATCTTGAAAATTTTTAGCTCTTTTTTTTCATATTCTCATTAATAAACAAAGTGTTTGGGTTAATAACAAAAAGTAGTTCAAAGACGTTTTAAGTTAGTGATTTGGTTTTATTTGCATCTTAAACCAGTTTTTATATATTTGTTAACATCAAGCCCTGTTTAACTATGCAAGCTATAAAGCTTAACTATAAACACTTAATAGTCGTGTTTGTTTTTTTTTTAGGTGTTGAAAACGGCTTTTGCCAGTTTAGATTTACTAATGAAATAGGTGCTGTGGTTGGCCCTGTGGCTTTTCAGTCTGATTTCGGGGAACGAAATGACTTCGAAACCAATTCTGGTAATACAGGTTTTGGTATTGGCTTGATTCATTACATGAACTTCACGTATTTAAAAAGAGCCAGCAGTAGAACTAGACGAACTTTTTTTAATCAACATTTCAAGATTAGAAACGAATTATCGTTTAATACAACTCAATTAAATCACTTTGGCAAATGGGTTGATGAAGCCCGTAGAAGTGAAGGTGCTGAAAAGCTTAGAAGACATTCAGGTTCTGCCACTAATTTTAATATTGGTTCTCAGCTAGAATTTCATTTAAAAAACATCAAGGAATTTGAGAGTATGGAATTCGCCATAATGCCATATATAAGTCTTGGCCTTCAATACACTATCTTTAGTCCAACGGTTGAAACTTCCTTTGGTACGGGTTCTATTAATGATCAGAATAATTTCTTTGACTCTTGGGTCAATGCAACAAATCCTAATTTTGCGGAAGACAGTTTTTTATTCGACGGTATAAGTTCTACACTAAGTGTTACCGGTAGCGTTGGTGCAAGATATAAGTTAACCATTTTATCAGATTTAGTTTTTGATTTAAAATGGCAATACTTTCTTGATGATAGGGTAGATGGTCTTAATCATAATTTGGCATCAAATAAATCAAATGATTGGCTTGTTTGGCTAAACGTTGGTTATGTCCATTATTTGGACAACAACTAGTATTTGTCCTGTTTTCTCCTTCTTGAGATTTAATAGCATGTACGCTTTATAATTACCTTTTAATTTTACAATCAATTTTAAAATAGATATTGAGTCCTGCTAAAGCTCGATTATTGCATCGGTTTTTTATTTTTGCAGCATGGCAAACGATGATCAATTTAAAAAAGTCATATCCCACGCAAAGGAATATGGCTACGTCTTTCAAAGCAGTGAAATTTACGACGGCCTATCGGCGGTTTATGACTACGCTCAAAACGGGGTAGAGCTCAAAAAAAATATTCGTGATTATTGGTGGAAGGCCATGGTACAGATGCACGAG
>JBCCOJ010000133.1:0-8673 GCA_039025415.1 Bacteroidota bacterium
GTAATAATCAATTAAAACAAGACTACTCGATACAATACCCCAAAAGAAAAAAGCAAACAGAATTCTTTTCCAATCGACCTTTTTTCGAGCCGTGGTGATGGCGATCAATTTCTGGGAATGAAAACCCTTCAAAACCATAATAATTGCAATCAAAGCGAACACAAAACTCAACAGCAATAAGAACAACATTAAATTAGAATCTAACATTGTCATAAAATTGCTTTCGTCAATGGTGGCAAAATCATTAAGACTTTTTCCCTCAGAAAACAACTTAAAAATTATCGCAAAAACTACTATGAATTGTCCAGCAATTGCCGCACCTCCTATTATTAGCGAACCTATAAGATATCTCCAAAAATCATTTTTTGCCTTAAAGGCTTGTTCTATAAACATGGATGTAATTAAAATTTAAAGCTGTCATTTTCCAATGACCAGCCATCTTTAAAATCATAGTGCAATTTACCATTTTTTACCTGTAATGGCGAATCAAAATTATTGGTAAATAAGGCACCAGTACCTAGTCCTTGGGGTAGCGGATTCTTAAGCTTGTAGGTGAATTGAGATATGGCGTTAAGACCAACATTACTCTCAAGCGCACTAGTAATCCACCAACCAATATCCTGATTTTCTGCTGTATCAATCCACTCCATACTCCCTTTGAAACCTCCAATCAAGGTTGGTTTTAAAATAATATACTGCGGATTAATTTGAGCTAAAAGCGCTTTTTTTTTCTCCTTTAAAAAGACGCCAATAAGCTCCTCGTCCAATGCAATTGGAAGCGGTGTCTTCTCACACAATTCAGCCATTGCCTCAAATTGCCCCTGCCTTATAGGTTGCTCTATTGAATGTAAATCAAAATCTGATAATCGTTTTAATTTTTCCAATGCATCATTGGCCTTGAATGCGCCGTTAGCGTCAACTCTCAATTCAATATCGCTTGGCGTAAACTCCTGACGTATGTAATTTAAAAGTTCGATTTCCGCTGAAAAGTCAATGGCGCCTATCTTCATTTTGATGCAACTGAAACCAGCCCTTATTTTTTCTTCAATTTGAGATTTCATAAATCCCTTGTCCCCCATCCAAATAAGGCCGTTTATGGCAATGTAATCTTCAGATTTGGTAAATCTCGAAGGAAAAAGCTCAAAAGGATTATTACTTTCAAAGGATTTAAAGGCCATTTCAAGACCGAATTGTATGCTAGGGAATTCGTTAAGGTTATCTAATAAACTACCCAAGCCCAATCCTATGTTTTGGCAAGCCCATTTTAATTTTTCTTCAAAATCTGGTCTATCATCGCAACTTAAACCCTTGAACATTCCGCATTCACCGATACCATTTCTATTACCATCCCGTAAGATAATAAACCAGGTTTCCTTTAATTTCAACACGCCGCGGGATGTTCCGCTAGCACGTTTAAAGTTCAAGGTATACTTAGAAAAAGAAGCTTCCATCATGACATTTTGATGCAAAAATAAAAAGTTGATACCTTAAACAGATACCAACTTTCAATTAAAAAAATTGAACTTTTATACTTCTAAGGATTCACCAATTTCCAAAAGAACTAAATCCTTTAACTGACTCAAAAATTTGGCCATTGCCTTTTTGCTATCAATTTTGATATAATCGAAGGTATCGTAATGAACACCTAAAATTTTGTCGCATTTTATATAGTCGCTAGCAACCAGAGCCTCCTCTACCCCCATCGTAAAATTATCACCAATTGGTAATATCGCTAAATCCAAATCAAAAAATTTTGGGATAAGTTTCATATCTAGGGTCAAGGCCGTATCACCAGCTATATAAATTGTTTTTTCATCGGCCTGAATTACAAAACCACCTGGCTGCCCGCCGTAAGAGCCGTCTGGAAACGATGATGTATGTATGGCATTGACATATTTTACCATTCCAAAATCAAAATTCCATTTACCGCCATGATTCATTGGATGGTTTTTGATGTCTTTTTTATCGTAATAAGTTGCGATTTCAAAATTAGAAACTACAATCGCCCCAGTTCTTTTGGCGATAGTCTCTACGTCCAAAATATGGTCTTGATGGGCGTGGGTCACAAGAATATAATCGGACTTTAGAGTATTGATATCAATATGTGATGCCTTAGGGTTTTGCGAAATAAAAGGGTCTACCAATAGATGGGTTTCACCAATTTCAATACCAAGGCTTGCGTGACCGTAGAAAGTGATTTTCATTATAAATACTTTTTAAAATACTAAAATACAAAACCTAGTGAACTAAAATATAATTAGTTAAACCAGACCTTTAAAAATTGGATTAATTTATTTTAGTACCATAAATTGATTTCGCTTACCACCTGTTGCACTGCTCATTATGAATTTTCCATTTTTAAAGGTGCCATAAAATGGGGCGTAAGTCGTATTCCCCTTGTTATCCTGTATTTTGTCATAAGAGACATCACCATTTTTTGAAAATACAATATCATAAAGGGATGAGGATTCAAAAATACCTTGCGAAACCTTAGTCCTACCGTCATCTTTTTCTTTGAGATTTTTACCAGAATTTAGGATAACGTGTAATTCGTCATTTTTAATAAATGCATTATAAGAGGGTACGATTGACCTTTTAAAGATACTCCTGCCCCAACCTAATTTGCCTTGTGCGTCAAACTTAAAAATCAAGATATCATCATAATGCGGTTCTTGAATCCAATAGCCGGCTCCATTCATTCCGGTACTGACGTATCTGCTCACAAAATAAAACTCCTCGGCTAAAATGTAGGTGTTATCTTCATCGTCATTCAACACATAATCCACATAGAAACGTTTAAGTTCCTTTCCTTTTTTCTTTTTACGCTTTGCTCTTTCCTCACCGTATAAGTCTTGGTAAACTTGAGCCGGTAATTCATAAGTTTTTTTGCTTGAAACAGAAAGTCTTTTTGAATCAACCACAAAATTACAGCCCCCTTTTATGTTACCCACCCGGCTATCAGAATAGAATCCCAACAAATGAAGTTGGTTGTCGATTATTGAAATATTTAAAGACCGGATATGTTCTTCTTCATCTAAATCGATAGAGATAACTTTTGAATCGGATTCTGAAATTTTATTCAATAAAAATGAATAATTAGCATCTCCACCCTTCTTTTGCTTTTTACCATCTTCAAATAATTTTCCTAAAGCAAATACCGTCCCATCGTTATCTACAGAAAGGTCGTTATGTTGATAAAACTTTTTCTCGTACTCTTGATAAGTCTTTTTATGGATAAGCTTCAAGCTCTGTGCATCAAAAACCCTAATATCATAAGAGTTTGAATTTTTTCTGATATTATCAGTCGAGACAGCAAAGTAATTCCCGTTTGGAGAAATAGCAAAACTGGTTTGCCTTTTATTTTGCATGGAAAATAATAATTGCTTTCTCTCAACCTCAGTCTCCAATAGCTTAACCTTACTTAATTTTTTATTTCTTAAATCAAAAACATGACAGTAAAGAATACGTTCGGTCTTTTTGGGAGAGTAAACAGTAAAAAATTTAATTTTTTCGTCTGAATACAATTCGCCCACAAATCGCTCTTTCTTTTCAATTTTAATAACCTCATTAAAAATTCTATCGAGGTTAGCATCAAAAATATCGAATATCAAATCTCTCTTTGCCTCTCGCACCACACCGGTAATGCCATCTTCTGTGGTATGAATGGCTTCTATTGATTTTGCCTTGGCTTGGTCTTTATATTCGGCGCTCTCTTGAACTGATAGTTTGGTTGTTTGTCCGTTTACAACAAACACGCCCAATAGTAGAAATAGGATTGCGGTAAATCTCATAAATAAGTGTCATTAAGTTTTGTCCGAAAATACAACTTATGACGAATTATTACTTAATAATTCAAAGAATATAACCCAACCCCAATAATAGCGAAAAGCCAAAGGTAGTTAATGCCAAGACCTTCAATTGAGAATCAAAATCCTTGGGCTCAACAGCACGGTAAATTTTCTTGATGTGAATGAGCAACGGAATATAAGTAATTAGAAAAATGAGATTCAAAAAAGATTTAAAATAAAGTACAGAAAATACCATACCAACAACCATTGCTAATATAACAATGGTTAAATGATAAATCTTTGAATTACCTTTACCTAGCTTTACTGCCAACGTCCTTTTATTTGATAATTCGTCAGACTCAATATCACGCATGTTATTGAGATTTAAAACCCCAACGCTTAAGAGACCAAGAGCAATAGAAGGTAAAATAATGATATGGTCTAAACTCTTGGTGTACAAGAAATAACTACCAACTCCGCTCAAAATACCAAAAAACAAAAACACAAAAACATCACCCAAACCTCTATAGCCATAGGGCGAACTGCCTACAGTATATTTAATTGCAGCATATATTGACAAAATTGATAGTGAAAAGAACAATACGGTAAAGTGCAGTTGTTTTTGACCAAATGCCGCAAGTAGGAGCCCGACGGTAAGAATGATGACAATAATGATGTTTACCTTGATCCCTTCGTACATTTCAGCTGCACTGATTTCTCCACTCTGAACCGCTCGCATAGGGCCCACCCGATTTTCATTATCAGTGCCCTTTTCGCTATCGCCGTAATCGTTGGCAAGATTGGAAAGAACCTGTAAGCTTACGGTCACGAGCAGCGCAAAACACATAATCCATCCATCAAACGCTCCATAAAAATGGGCAAAACAAGAACCGATAATTATCCCTGAAACCGAAAGTGGCAGAGTTCGCAACCTAAAGGCCGATAGCCAAGGTTTTAACTTTTTAAACATAGATAAGGGTCGGTTTTTATGGAATCCATTTTTTATCAAAGTTGGGCTTTCTTTTCTCCAAAAAAGCGTCCCTTCCCTCCTTGGCCTCATCGGTCATGTATACCAATCTCGTGGCCTCACCAGCAAAAACCTGTTGACCCACCATTCCGTCATCGGTTAGATTCATGGCAAATTTCAACATCTTGATTGAGGTAGGTGATTTTGCAATTATTTCCTGAGCCCATTCATAGGCCGTAGCTTCTAACTCTTCATGGGGTATAACCGCATTGACCATTCCCATTTCGTAGGCATCTTGCGCCGAATAGTTTCTTCCGAGGAAGAAAATCTCTCGTGCTTTCTTTTGGCCAACCATCTTCGCTAAATAGGCCGAACCGTAGCCACCGTCAAAACTGGTAACATCGGCATCCGTTTGCTTAAAAATAGCGTGCTCTTTGCTAGCTAAGGTCAAATCACAAACAACATGTAAGCTATGGCCGCCCCCAACAGCCCATCCCGGGACTACTGCAATAACGGCTTTGGGCATAAACCTTATAAGCCGTTGTACCTCTAGAATATTCAATCGATGGTAACCGTCTTCACCAACATAACCTTGATGTCCTCTAGCCTTCTGATCACCCCCTGAACAAAAGCTCCAAATGCCGTCTTTTGTCGAAGGGCCTTCAGCGGAAAGCAATACTACCCCAATCGTAACATCCTCATTGGCGTCATAAAAGGCATCATATAATTCTGATGTGGTCTTAGGCCTAAAAGCGTTACGAACGTTGGGTCGATTAAATGCAATCCTAGCAACACCGTGTCGTTTTTTGTAAGTAATGTCTTCATAGGTTTTTGCCGTAACCCATTCAGTAGTGTCCATAGATATTTTGTTTTGTGCAAAAATAAGGCTTTAAATAAGAGTTTTAAAGCCGATTAACAAAGCATTATTCTACCAAATAAATACCATCATCTGCTATGGTAATAATTCTCTGCTTGTATAAGGTACCAATGGCTTTCTTAAATGTTTTTTTACTCATTTCAAGAGTTAATCTTATTTCTTCGGGTGAGGATTTATCGTTAAGAGGTAAAAATCCATCGTCACTCTGTTGTAACTTTTCCATAACATTATCTGCATTTGGCTCAATTTTACGGTAACCCACTTTCCCTAAAGCAACATCCAATTTATTATCAGGTCTAATTTTTTTGATGTATCCCTTTAAAACATCTCCAATGTTAAGGTCCTTAAAAATATTGTCGTTAAAAATAAGTCCGTGATGTTTTTTATTTACAATGACGTTCATGCCAATATCAGATGGATGTGAAACGATTAAATCAACTTCTTCAAATTCCTTGACGCTTAGTGAGGTGTTATCTAAAAATCGATTGGTCTTGCTTGATGCTACTAACCTATTAGTCTCTTCATCTAGGTAACAGTAAACCAAATACCAGCCACCTTTTGCCATTTTAAAGGCTTGTTCCTTGAAGGGGCAAAATAGTTCCTTGACCAATCCCCAATCCAAAAATGCGCCGTGTTTGTTTACCTCATTGCAGCGAAGCATAGCAAAATCATTGCGGGTTATAAATGGCTCATCAGTAACGGCGACAGGACGTTCCTCATTATCCAAATAAACAAAAACCGTAATCTTATCCCATATATTAAATTCTTCTGGGACATAGCGGTTAGGAAGAAGAACTTCATTTTGCTCATCATCAGATAGATATAAACCTTGGTCGGTTTCTCTGATGATTTCCAATTCATTAAATTTTCCAATTTCTATCATGATGACAAAGGTAAGGATTAGCATCTAAGAAAATTGAATTAAAAATCAAGTCGTAAAGCACGCCTTTAAATCTGAATAATGCCATCTGAACCTTATTTTCCCTACTGCTCATTATTAAATAGTAAATTTGAAATCTTAAAATTTTAATTGGTTTACCTTGTTTTTAAAGACTAAAAGAGCTCAAAAGTCAATCGAATAACATGTACCAAATTTTTCAGTATCTGAAATTCCTGTTTTCTTCATCTAACCAACATGGGGTTCATTCTCCCTTTGTATTTGACATGGTGGTTAAGTGCTTCTATGACAAAACACCATATCCAGATTATGCCGCACTCAAAGCATATAGGTCTGAGCTTACAGAGAGCAAAAAAGAAATATCAGTTGAAGATTTTGGTTCAGGTTCCCGTGTTTTCAAATCAAGGTTACGTTCTGTTTCAAAAATGGCCAAAACTTCAGGTACGCCATTAAAGAGAATGAAATTGCTGTTTCAGCTTGTGAATTATTTTAAACCTACCAAAATTCTAGAACTTGGCACCTCATTAGGCTTGTCGACTTCAGCTATGGCTCTGGGTAACCCAGCAAGCGAAATACTTACAGTCGAGGGTTGCCACGAAAGTTTCAAAATAGCACAAAATCAATTTGAAAAGTTCGGTTTGAATAATATTTCTGCAAGAAACGAGCGGTTTGAAACCACTATTCCAGAATTAAGGCAAAACAGGTACGATTTAATTTTTTTCGACGGAAACCATAACAAAAAAGCCACTTTGGACTATTTTGAAAAATTATTAGCTACCTCACATAACGAAAGTATCTTCATTTTTGATGACATCTATTGGTCTAAAGACATGACCGAAGCTTGGGAAATTATTAAAAATCATCCAAAAGTGACTGTTACAATTGACACCTTTCATTGGGGCTTTGTTTTTTTTAGGACAGAGCAGGCCAAGGAACATTTTAAGATAAGAGTGTAACGTAAGTGCTACATGAGCGTCTTATCATTTGAAAACTGTATTTTTATACTGTAAATTAATAGTCTTAAAGAGACTCGAAAAATCCACTCAAAAATAAATGGGCAACGTCATAGAAATTAGAGATATACGCCGTGATTTTCAACTCGGCCAAGAAACGGTTCATGTATTGAAAGGGATAAACTTAGACATTCAAACTGGCGAGTACGTTGCCATTATGGGACCTTCAGGTTCGGGAAAATCGACTTTGATGAACCTTTTGGGCTGTTTAGATACCCCAACTGCAGGGTCATATATCTTAAATGGAAAGGATGTAAGCCAAATGAGTGACGATGAACTTGCAGATATTAGAAACACCGAAATAGGTTTCGTTTTCCAAACTTTTAATTTATTACCAAGAACCACAGCTCTCGATAACGTTGCGCTACCAATGGTATATGCAGGGAAGTCAAAAACTGATAGAGTAAAGCGCGCCGAAGAGGTTTTAACTGATGTTGGCTTAGCCGATAGAATGGACCACAGGCCTAATCAACTTTCAGGTGGGCAGAGACAACGTGTGGCGGTTGGGCGAGCCTTGGTTAACAAACCGTCAATTATTCTCGCAGATGAGCCGACGGGAAACCTCGATTCGAAAACAGGTTACGAAATCATGAACTTGTTTGATGAAATCCATAAGGCGGGAAACACGGTTATCATGGTTACTCACGAAGAGGACATAGCTGCTCACGCAAAACGAGTTATAAGATTGAGGGACGGTTTGATTGAGAGTGATACGACAGCCCCCTAAACCCCAGAGGGGGGAACTCGAGCTGGTCTATTATATTTGAAGCTATAATCGAATTTTGCATAAATTCTCTTTAGTATGTTTCCTAATGTTTTTGTATGAAATGTTCTATCATAATTTTTATGATTGCCTCTTTATTAGAGATGAGTGCTCAAAGCCAGAAATCAGGATTAGTAAAGCATATTTATAAACGAAGTGTTGGAATGGGTGCTCCTATAGGAGTAGAATATAGCACAATCTTAGTTTTCAATAGTGACGAATCACTTTTCATCTCAAGAAAAGATTCTTTGGAAAAACTAACTCGCCTCGTAATAGTTGTTTCTTATCATCTTTGAACTATTTATGGCGCTTGTTCAACGTAGGCACATACTCGCGTAACCATCGCTGCCACACTTGGTCGGCATTA
>JBCCOJ010000134.1:0-8468 GCA_039025415.1 Bacteroidota bacterium
ATTGAAGCACCTGCTTTGCCAATAATATCTATATCGGTTTCGTCATTCTTAAATAGATTTCTTCCTAATCCGTAATTTAGCTCAAGTACAATTTTGTCCTTTAATATCCACTTTCCTCCCAGTCCAAAGCCAAGACCAAAATCGGTAACATAATTACGTTCTTCTTCAGTATTAAAAAGACTGAAATTTGTTTCAACCGAGTTTAGCATAGCGAAGCCTTCAATAAAAAATCCACCGGCATACTTTTTACCGAAGTAGATGCGATAATAAGGTGAAATATAGTATTCAATGCCATTCAGAACATCGTCATCATAACCGACCATGGCGCTTATTCCTATACTGGACTCTTCATTTAGTAGGCGCTCATAACTCAATTCTATACCACCTATAACTGCTAATAAGGCGTTCAATCTCACCTCATTTTTATTATTCGTACTACCTATTTCGTCAGAATCTTCAGGTTTAATATTTGATTCTTGGGAGTAAATATTCATACTCATTAAAAGCAAAATGAGACAAGCTTTGATGGCTTTCATATTGTTTAGATTAGCTATTAACTAGATGTTAAATGTAACTAATGGTTGCGTAAGAAAATACATAAATTTTAAAAATAAGCCCTAAGCTGAACTGTACCCGTGTGAATCGTTCTTGAGGTCTCAGTTTTTCTGCCAAAGTAATTTAGATTGAGGTCTAAGAATTTGGTTAGTTTTTTCTGTGCCAATAAGCTCCAAGTGAAATTATTGCCAGGCTGAAGCCCTTCTAATATTTGATAGGCCACAGGTGTATTTGCATTGCCCGTGAACTCATTTTTAAAGTAGTTAAATTCACCAGTCAATGAGATTTTATTGGTATTGTTGTAGGTAAATGATAATCCGTAATTGTTCTGTAGCAGCTGCTCCATCTCACCAATTTGATTGTTTTTTGAACTATACTGATAAAATACGTCAAAACGAGCATTTTCGTTAAATATGTAAGATAGTTTTGGTTGAAATCTAAATTCGTCCAATTCAAAATTTCGGCTTACAAAGTTTTCATTTTCGCTTTCATTCTTATTAAAACTGGATTCAAGATTTACCAACCATAGTTTAGCTACTAGATGATTAAACAACAGTTGATGACTACTTAATCGACTCTCCTGAAATCCAATGGAAAGCACATTTCGGTTTCTGTTTCTTAAATAGGTGTACGAAGTAGTATAGCGTTGTTTACCCCGATTATAAAAAAGTACATTTCTGATGCTATTATTCAGTGCCAATTGGTTTTCGTCGTCAGCGTCAAACGGATTGAGATTAAAATCATTGCCTCGTCTTTCGGTTTTTCTATCCACCAAATAGGAGGCCTGATTGTAAAAGTGGGAAAAGAATTTTTTGATTTTATTGTCTGAAGTTGACCACTGCTGAAAATTAGTAATCAAGGTTTGGCTCAACCGGTTTTGGTGGGTTTGCACAAAAACCTGATTGGGTAAAAGCACCCTAATAAAGCTTCCTTCATCTGCAAATTGGGCTTCCTCAAATTCGTCCAACTCTTGTATGCCGTTTTCATTGTAATCAATCCAAGTGAAGGTACCCTGGCCCGGTTCAACCTCGACGTAAGTGAAATCTTGTCTTGGCAGTGAACCACTATTGGTTTCAAAAACTGTATTCCAAATCACGATATTATTAAACAGTTTTTGGTTGAAATTCAGCCTTGAATTTATGGAGCGTTCGTCTTCAAAGGTTTCATCCTCCCCCGATGCCTCTTGATTCAGTACTCTGTAATTTGCAAAAAGAGCAAGATTGGTGTTTTTATTTTGTAGAATTCTGGACTTTAGATAGTAGGTGTTTGAGGTATTGACTCGTTTAACCTCATTGTCTCTAAGGCTGTCATTAACTCGGTATTTGTAACCAACTTCAACAAAAACTCCCGTGCTATCGCCGTATCCGGTGAATGCTTCATAAGATTGAAAGCGTTGGCTAAGATTGGTCAATAAGTTCGTTTCTTTTTCACGCTGTTCATTGTCTTCAAAAGAGATTTTTGCGCCAACCCACTGTTTTTTAAAATTATAGACTGCACGATTGTGGGACCTTGTAAACGTAGATGTTGAAACATTACTATTGTTACTTAAAAAGCTAGATATCGAAAAAATATTCCAGCGGTTCAAAGTTAAATTAGCAAGAAGGTTGTGGCGATTGCCATTAAAATTTTCAGAATAATTGAGGTGCTCAAATTTATAACTTGCAGTCCCTTTTTTGGGATGAAATAACTCAGCTCCAGATGAAATCAAGCTTTGATTGCCTAACGGACTCTCTAAATTCCAATCCCGATTGAATTCAGCTCGGTACAAACGCTGAATCGGGATGTAATTATCTTGAATGATATCAGCATCTGCGTAAAGATTCACATTCCAAAGGCTATCGGTTTTGACGATTTGATGCTTTGCGCTTATTCTTCCGGCGAAGCCATCATTATTGCCATCGTCTAAATTTGAAAATAGGTTCAAATCATTCCTACTACCAGCCAATTCAAAAAAGATGTTGGTTTTTTCGTTTGGTTCGTAAGTACCGTTTACCACAGCTACCTGTAACTTTTCGGGGGCGACGAGTTGAATCACCGGCGCATAATTTCCCTGCGAAATTCCGTTTTCTGGGGGCACATATTCAAAAATATTCTCAACGGCGTTATTGTTGATTATAATATAGTCCCCTTGATTAGAACCCACCAACGTAAATCTCACGCTGAACAATTGATTATCTGGATTATTTGAAAACACAAAAATTTCCTGGCCGTTGATAATTTCCTTTCTATAGAGAATTCGATTTTCATTGAACGCTTCTTCAATATCCGATGGTGCGACCATTTGTGATCTGTCATCTCCAGCTTGTGAGAGAATTTCAACTTGCTCGGTTGAGAGATTTTGCTGTAATGGTTGGTTTTTAGCATCTATTTCAGAATAGACTGAAACGCCTAATTTTAATTTTTCAGACGTATAATCGCCCCCTCCAAAGGCCACAAATCTTGAATAGTTTCTTTCACTGAACTGATAGTCTACCGTGATTCTCATTTCAGAAGTAATTGGATACGTTGAGTTGAAGATGATTTCACCAGCATTGTAATCGATGATATAATCCTCATTTTCACCGCGAACAAGTGGGACACCGTTAACGTAAACAATTTCACTTCCCGATACAATCAGCACAAAAAGTTCAGAATTGGGACCAGTCAATTTATATGGCCCTTGATTGCCTTCTTGAGCTACGAATTGCGTTGTGGTAAACTGACCTCGCACAATTGCACCTGCAGCGAAAACGTTAGTTCGTCTGTCTTCGTTTCCCAGATTGGCACCAACAGATAAACCTTGAACCCGTTTGGTGAATTGGGCGAAGTAGCTGTTTTGGTTGACCAAATCAATGTCGCCCGCCCTTATGTTCCACCTATCGCTAAAGAGTTCAATAAAGACTTGGTCGAACTCATCCAATCTCTGGGAATACCCGTTTTCCTGTAACGGGATATTTGCATCTTGAATCGAGGCACGTAATGACACCTTATCGCTTAATTTACCCGAAATTTGTAGATCGAGCTCACTATTCAAAACTGAGTTTTGATTGTTACCAATGGTTACTCCGCGGGAGATGCTGCCTGAGGTGCTAAGCCCATCAAAAGGGGTGAAATTATTTGTTTTGTTTGAACGGTTTAGTTTGTATAGCCGTTGGAGCCGATCCGAATTTTGCACTACAATTTTATCATCTAACTGAAAATAGCTTTTGGTGATGAATTCGGGATACCGTAAATAATTTATCCTGACAGAATCAAGGTCTACACCTTTTTTAAATCTTAATATGGCTTTTGAATAATCAACGGAATACAATGAGGTATCGATATTTACACCGTTCTTGGATTTTAGGATAAACCATGACGGATTTATACTCACCGAATCAATTTGAATGGAATCCCTAACAGCAACTGTTTTTGTCTTATAATTTGTTGATGGCTCCTGTGCATATAAGGCCACTGCTAAAAAAATCAACAAAAGAGTTAAGGTAATTTTCATTCACTTATGTAAACTAACAAATGTGTGAATTATTTTATGATAAACTAAGCGTAAAGCGTGGTAATAAATGTACTGTATTATTTAATTTCGCTTAGAGCAAATGATGCACGAAACTTTTAAAATAAAATTTGATTGCTAATTGGCAAATAGTTTATTTTAATATTTGTGCTGTATAATGAATCTTAAATAAGATATCCGCTTTCGCGGATAGTGAACATGAAAATACTATCCTACAACGTAAATGGCATAAGGGCCGCAATGAAAAAAGGCCTGATTGACTGGCTTAAGGCTGCAAATCCAGATGTGGTTTGCCTTCAGGAAATCAAGGCCTTGAAAGAACAAGTTGATTTAAAAGCTATTGAAGAGGCGGGCTATACATACAATTATTGGTTTAGTGCCCAAAAGAAAGGCTACAGCGGGGTTGCCATTTTGAGTAAGTTTGAATCAACACACGTGGAATACGGTACGGGTATAGAATCAATGGATTTTGAAGGCCGAAATATTAGAGTTGATTTTCCTGGAATATCAATCATGAGCATGTACTTGCCTTCTGGTACTAACGATGCCCGTCTCGCCCATAAATTTGAGTATATGGATTTAATCCAAGACTATTTGAATAATCTTAGGGAGCAATTGCCTAATCTTATTGTGCTTGGCGACTATAATATCTGCCATGAGGAAATTGACATTCATAACCCAAAGATGAAAGGAGTTTCGGGTTTTCTGCCCGAAGAACGCGAGTGGCTAGGAAATTTTATTGATAGTGGTTTTATAGATTCATTCAGGCATTTACATCCTGATAGACAAGAATATACTTGGTGGAGTTATCGCGCCAATGCCCGCGCCAATAATAAGGGTTGGCGATTGGATTATGGGATGATTACACCACCATTACAAGAAAAATTAAAACGAAGCGTTATACTAACCGAAGCAAAGCATAGTGATCATTGCCCAATTCTCGTAGAGATTGAAACCGAAACTTAAGTCGAAAAGGCAATACCCTAAAAAACAGTAAATAATTTTGCACATAGCGAATGTCCCCTTGAGGATTATTGAAATGAAAGTGTGAGCTTTCATTGATAATACCGAGCGGAGCTCATTAGGGGTGTTTTCTAAATTCAAAATATAACAAACAAGAGCCATAAAATGCACTTTAACATCTAAGACCCAATTCTAAAATTACATAAAGCCCTAAAAACATGATAAGAAACCCATTTATTCTAACAATCATCCTTTTATTATCAACCTCCTGCGTATCCAAAAAAATCTATACGGATCTTGAGGATAAATACGCCGACCTTAAAAAGGAAAACCGAAGATTATCTGACGAAAATTCGGGAATAAAAACCGAATTGACCAAAACGAAAAACGACTTAGCAAAACTTCAAATGGAGTACGATGTCGTACTTGCCAAAAGAAATGAGCTTCAGGGAAACTATGATGCCATAAAAACCAAACTTGAAACTCTAAAGAATTCATACGAAGCCCTTGAAAAAAACAGTTCGGCGGCCATAGCGGAAAATTCCAAGAAAAATAGAGAACTCTTAGCGCAATTGGAAGCAAAGGAAGATGCACTCACCGCAGAGAATGCTAGATTGGAAAAGCTGAAAAGTGAACTTGAAAAACGTTCTGAGCGCGTTGCCGAACTTGAAAGCGTAATTGCCTCCAAAGATGCAGAAATGACCAAGTTGAAAAACGCCATATCCAAAGCATTAACCAATTTTGAAGGAAAAGGGCTCACTGTTGAACAACGAAACGGGAAGGTGTACGTCTCGATGGAAAATAAACTGCTCTTCCAAAGTGGAAGTTGGTCGGTTGGAACTCAAGGGCGTCAAGCAGTTATACAACTCGGCGAAGTTTTAGCCGAAAATCCCGAGATCGCCATATTGATTGAAGGTCATACCGATAATGTGCCTTATAAAGGTAATGCCCAGCTGAGCGGCAACTGGGATTTATCTACAAAACGAGCTACCGCTATTGTGAATATACTGCGCGAAAACCCGTCAATTAATCCAGAAAATTTAACTGCTGCAGGGCGTGGAGAATACGCGCCAATCGCATCTAACGCTACCAATGAGGGAAAAGCAAAGAATAGAAGAATCGAGGTGATTTTGACGCCTAAATTGGATGAGATTTCAAAATTGTTGAATGATATTTAAAATTTAGACCTCTTAGGTTTAATAAACCTGAAAGGTCTCATTATCTTTAAGGTTTAGTTTAATTAAAAACAGGGACTCCCGCTTTCGCGGGAGCTTGCGATGAAATACACAACACTACCAAAAACAGATATCAAGGTCAGTAAGATTTGCTTAGGTACCATGACCTGGGGCAATCAAAATACTCAGGAAGAGGGTTTTGCCCAAATGGACTTGGCCTTGGATAAGGGCGTTAATTTTTTTGATACCGCTGAACTTTATCCCGTTCCTGCAAGTGCAGAAACCTATGCCGAGACGGAGCGAATCATAGGTAATTGGTTTGAGAAAACCGGTAATAGGGACAAAGTTATTCTAGCAACTAAAATCGCTGGTCCAGGCGATTATACCGCCCATATTAGAACCACAGGTTTTAGTAAAGACGCATTAAACGAAGCGGTCAATAAAAGTTTAAAACGACTCAAGACCGATTATATTGATTTATACCAACTGCATTGGCCAGAACGTGCAACGAATACCTTTGGTCAAAGAGATTACAAACAAAATCCTAACGATTCTTGGAGTGATAATTTCAATGAAATTCTTCATAATTTAGATGAAATCATAAAATCTGGTAAGATAAGGCAGGTTGGTCTCTCTAATGAAAAGGGCTGGGGTACCATGCGCTATTTGGAAGAATCAAAACACAACGATTTACCAAGGATGATTACCATCCAAAACGCTTACTCCTTATTGAATCGAACCTTTGAAGGTGACTTGGCCGAGATTTCGCATCGCGAGGATATTGGACTTTTGGCTTATTCACCCATGGATTTTGGAGTATTATCTGGAAAATACATAAAAGGCAATGCTGCTGACAACGCCCGACTAAAACTCTTCCCTAGATTTTCAAGGTATAGTAACGACAACTGTACTGAAGCCACCAAACGCTATCTAAAAATCGCCGAGGAAAATGATATGACCTTAGCCCAAATGTCATTGGCCTTTGTGACGGATCGCCCATTTATGACCAGTAATATTATTGGTGCAACATCACTGGAGCAGCTTGAAGAAAACATAAATAGTGCGAACATCACACTTTCAAGTGAAGTCCTTAAAAAAATTGATGAGGTACATGACGTAATACCGAATCCTGCGCCTTAAATCGTAAATTTTTAAAAACAAAAAACCCCAATCTCTTCAGAAAGGGGTTTTTTAGATATTATTTGATTTCCTTACCATTTTTATCAAAAAAATGATACTCAAGATAAGTGTAAGCATCCCGGGGTAAAACCTTTACCCATTTTTTGTGTTCCATAAACCACTTAGAACGTACCGATGGAAACCCTTTGGTTAAAAAGGCTGCTATAAAAGGATGTGCATTAAGCGTAATCTTCTTATAGTCTTTTTTAAATAGTCTCTCGAGGTCTTGGGTAATTTTTTGAATCACTTTGATTGGTGCTTCAATTTCACTGCCCTCAACACCGTTAGGGTTTTCTTCTTTTGTCTTGATTTTGCGCTCAGGACGTACACGTTGTCGGGTAATTTGCACCAGACCAAACTTACTCGGAGGTAAGATTTTGTGCTTTGCCTTGTCATCGCTCATCTCACTTCTAAGGTGATTGTACAATTTTTTTCGATTCTCTGCAGAGCGCATGTCAATAAAATCTACTACGATGATGCCACCCATATCGCGTAAACGCAATTGTCTGGCGATTTCTGAAGCAGATATCATGTTGACTTCCAATGCAGTGTCCTCTTGATTTTTTTGTTTGTTAGATCGGTTTCCGCTGTTCACGTCAATAACGTGCATAGCTTCGGTATGTTCAATTACTAAATATGCGCCTTTTGCCATTGAAACAGTGCGGCCAAAGGAGGTCTTGATTTGACGTTCTATGCCATGTTTTTCGTAAAGCGGAACGCCATTTTTGTAGTGTTTTACAATAGACTCCTTGTCTGGTGCAATTTCTTGAACATAATCCTTAATCTGGGTATAAAGCGCCTCATCATCTACGGTAATTGCAGAGAATGAATTATCAAAGATATCTCTTAAAATTGAGGATGCTTTGCTCATCTCGCTCAGCACCTTACTAGGATGATGCGCTCTATTGAGTTTTTTACACATTGCTGTCCATCTATTCAGCAAATTTTGCAAATCGTTATCGAGTTCGGCAACTTTCTTGCCCTCGGCAACTGTACGGATTATAACACCAAAACCTTTTGGGGTAATACTCTTGACCAACCGTTTAAGACGGTCTTTTTCTTCTTTGCTCTCAATTTTTTGTGAAATTGAAATGCGTTCTGAAAAT
>JBCCOJ010000135.1:0-8459 GCA_039025415.1 Bacteroidota bacterium
CTTTAAAATAAAGGTGTGATGTGCTTTTTTACACAAAAGCCGTGCTTTATTCAGAAACTAAGGTTGATTCCTGTTAAACTTATACTAAATGAAAGTTGATAAAAATCTTCTGCCTTGAGTGATGCGTATCTTTGACTATAAACTAATAAACAAATCAAATATTATGAAAATTAGATTTAAAAGTATATTAGCCTTGATGATGTGTATGTCATTAATGGTAATGACCTCTTGCAACGACGGAAAGAAAGAAGCAGAAGCCAAGGCAGAGGCTGAAAGGTTAGAGCAAGAAGCAGCTGAAAAGGCTGAAATGGAAAAGAAAGCTGAGGAAGAAAAAATGGCAGAAGAAGCTAAGGCAAATAGTATTGCTGCAAAGGCGTCTGCTACTGAAAGCCTATCAACTTTAGTCGCTGCGGTGACTGCAGCTGATTTAGCAACCATGCTTTCTGAGCCTGGAGATTATACGGTATTTGCTCCTGATAATGCTGCATTTGAAAAATTGCCAGCGGGAACAGTAGAAACCTTATTAAAGCCTGAAAACAAGGAACAACTTACTGGAATCCTGACCTATCATGTCGTGCCAAAAGCTGTTAATTCTGCTACTTTAATTGAGGCGATAAATGCCAACAATGGTTCTTATACGATAACGACGGCTAATGGTGGTGAATTGACAGCTACTATTTCTGGGGAATCAGTTTTCCTTACAGATGCCAATGGTAATAAATCAACTATAACCGCAGTAGATGTTGAAGCATCAAATGGTGTTGTTCATATTATTGATACGGTGGTAATGCCAAAGGCATAATTAGAATCAATAAAACTCTAAATTACAGAAAGACCCAATCTGATGATTGGGTCTTTTTTTTTCGAAAACTCAGTTAGCTCAGGCCGTGTAAGATTCCAATTGTCATGGACGTAAATGACACTCAGTTATTTTGAAATTTATAATTATTAGTGCGATTAGTTAGCATTTGGTTCAAATTGAAAATATAGCCTGTTTTCTTGATAGAGTTTATTTTGACTTTAAAATTAATGGTCTAATAACAATTTTATTTGCTTACCTAATATTATTATGTATATTTGCATAATACTATTAGGTATATGGATAGAAAAATACTAAAATCAAAAAGTAGGAAAAAGCAAATTATATATGCTCTAATTGCTATCATTCTATTGTTGGCAATTTATGGCGCATTCTCCTTGTCTAATACCTCTAATTTTGAAATTGACAACAAAGAACTAATTGTTGCTGAGGTAACTTCAACTGAATTTAATTCAGCCATTTCGCTACAGGGTACTATTTCTGCTAAAGATTTCCTGGTGATTGATGCTAAGCAATCAGGAACAGTTAAAGCGATTTTTATTCAGGCAGGTGAGGCCATAAAACAAGGTGATACTATTCTTAGCCTCGAAAATTCAAATCTTAAATTAGAAGTTTTACAGCGCGAGTCGCAACTATTAGAACAGTTGAATAATCAACGACAAACAAAAATATTACTCAATCAAAATAATCTAAATCAAAAGCAGGAACTTGAACAGATAAATTATCAAATCTCATTACAGAAACCTCGTTACGAAAGAAACAAATCGCTATATGAAAAAGGTGTGATAGCCTTACAAGAATATGAAGAAATCTCTAAAACCTATTTCTACTGGTTAAATAGACATGACTTGTTTAGAGAAGCTTATGCTGTTGATTCATTAGCTCGAAGTATTGAGCTTAACCAGATACTGCTTTCTGAAAAACGGATTTTACAGAATTTAGAAGCTGTAAAGAATATTCTTAATCGATTGATTGTAGTTGCTCGAAAAAATGGACAATTAGGTGATTTTGAACTCCAAGTTGGCCAAACAATAAATGAGGGTGATAGAATTACTGAAATCTATAATCTAGCCAATCCAATTATTTTAGCTGAGGTTGATGAATTATATATTAATACTGTTCGAAAAGGTATTTCGGGAAATGTGTCGTTTAGCGGTCGTGAATTTGAAATCAAGGTACATAGAGTAATTCCTACAATTACTTCTGGTCGTTTTCAAATCGAGGTTTCATTTACGGGAAAAAATCCTAAGAACTTACGTATCGGACAAACTGCAAGGCTTCAATTATATTTAAGTAAATCAAAAAACAGAGTAGTTATACCTATTGGTCAATTCTATAATAGCACCGGAGGAAATTGGGTTTTTAAAATCGAGGATGATCAAGCTGTTAAAACCCAAATTCAGTTAGGGGATAAAAATGGAGCGTATCACGAGGTGTTAAAGGGCCTGTCAATAGGAGAGCAAATTATTGTATCCAGTTACGACCGCTTTAAGAAATACGATAAAATTAAAATCAAATAATATGAATAAGGATACTTTGATTCACATGGACTCTGTATATAAATATCATCATACAGATAGTATGGAAACAGCGGCTCTCAATGGGATAGAACTAGAAATAAAAAGGGGTGAATTTGTTTCAATTATGGGACCTTCTGGTAGCGGAAAATCTACCCTTTTGAATGTCATGGGAATGATAGATAAAATGGACAAGGGGTCATACCATTTTGACGCCGTACAAATTAATGGAATGTCTCAAAAAGAACGAGCAAATATTCGCAAAGGTACAATGGGCTTTATTTTTCAAAGTTTCAATTTAATTGATGAGCTTACCACTTTTGAAAATGTAGAATTGCCACTATTGTATTTAAAAATTTCAAAAGCCGAGAGGTATCAACGCGTTGAAAAAGCGTTGGAATCCCTGGAGATGATGCATCGTAAAGATCATTACCCGCAACAGCTTTCTGGAGGTCAACAACAACGTGTGGCAATTGCAAGAGCGATTGTGGTAAGACCTAAACTGATTTTGGCAGACGAGCCAACAGGAAATTTGGACTCCAAAAACTCCGAAGCAGTGATGCGGATTTTAAAAGAACTTCACGCTTCGGGCAGTAGCATCGTTATGGTGACGCATTCCAAAAATGACGCAGCCTACGCAGAGAGGATTATTCAACTCTTTGACGGCAATGTTTTAATCAATGAAAACGAACATATAAAAGCAAATTAAAATGGCAACAAAAGCACTCGTAGCAGCATCTACAAAGCCAATGGTACTTAGTATTCTCGCATATGGTGAAAATTATGGTTATAATATTATACAGCAAGTTGAAAGCATGTCAGATGGTGAGCTACAATGGACCGATGCAATGTTATATCCGGTCTTGAAACGAATGGAAAAAGAAAAACTTATTTCTTCAAGATGGGTTAAAACAGAGGCCGGTCGAAAGCGTAAATATTATAAAATTACCGAAACGGGCAAAGCAAAGCTAGTTGAGGAAAAAAGTCAGTGGCTTAACGTCAATGCGATATTCCAAAGCTTGTGGTCTGACGATGATGAAATTTCATTTTCTGAAATACAAACTGTTTGAAAATGAGTTCAAACAGTTTTAATATTGAAATCGAAATAGAGCGGTGGCAAAAATCACTGTTAAAGTACCAATCAATTGACCCTGAGTTTGCAGAAGAATTAGCGTCTGGACTGAGGGATAGATACGATGTTTTTTTGGAGGAAGGTTATACAAATGAGGAAGCCTTTGCCAAAGCTAAGAAAAAGACAATTTTGGACCCGAAAGCTCTTGATAATGAAATGTCACAGGTTAAACAACAAGGCAATTCAATTTTTGGTGATTTCCTTTATCTTTTTCCTAATTACATTAAAATAGGTTGGCGTAACCTCGGCCGAAAGCGTTTTTACAATCTCATAAACTTAGTAAGTCTTACCATTGGTTTAGTTTGTGCGATTTTAGCCATTCTTTATATTAATTATGAGACTAGTTTTGATAATTTCATTAAAGACTCCAGGCAAATATATAGAATGGGGCAAACACTTCGCTCGCAAGACTATAGTATGATTGCTTTTGAGGATTACAACAGTGCCTCTTCAGAACAACAGAAAATTCATATTGACGCTATCAAAAACACTCAAGGTGTAATTGACGCTTGTCACTTTTTTATTTTTGATGGGCCAAGATTACTGCGTAAACAAGAGGAAAAGCTGCCGACTTCTAAAATTCTTCAAACCAACACCCCAGAATCCTTTTTGGATATTTTTGGTTGGCCTTTGATTGAGGGAGCGAAAAATGTTTTCATTCAAAATCCAAATACGCTCTTATTTACAGAAAGCGAAGCTGAGCGTTTCTATGGTAATAACTGGGCATCACAGGATTTGGTTGGGAAAACTATCGAAATAGATACGATGGCCTATACGATTGCAGGCGTACTGAAAGACGTGCCATCCAATTCACATTTGGACTTCAGTGTTGTTATTCATCAAAATAAGATTGACTACTGGGGTGCGAGAACCTATCTTAAAGTGGCTAGTGAAACTGGTAAATTATCTATAAAAACCAATCTTGATAAGAATATTGGAAAAATAAATCCTAGGCTCGCACGCAGTGAACTATTTGGTGGGTTTACTTTAGATAGATTAGATGAAATTTATCTGCATTCAAATAAACTATACGAGATAAAACCACCAGGAGAAAAGCGATACCTATACATTTTTGGTATCATTTCTAGTATCATCCTTTTGCTAACAATTAGCAATTACACAAACCTATCTATTGCCATGAATGCAAGCCGGATGCGGGAAATTGGGATGCGAAAGATTTTTGGTGCTAATCGATTGAATATCTCTAAACAATTTTTTATTGAGGCTTTAATCATATCCTATCTATGTGTACCATTTATTCTGCTCTTGTTAGTATTTCTGATACCTCGATTCAACAGCTTCATGGACGTTGCGATAATTGAAAATTTTTGGACTGATTTCAGGTTTTGGGCACTTCTATTATCATTGTTGATTGTGATTGGTATACTTTCTGGACTCTATCCTTCAATCTTTCTGAGTAAAAATAAAATCACTACCCTTTTTAAAGCCAACCTTGCAAAAGATAGTAAGAGCGGTTTGACGGTTAGAAAAGCAATAATTACATTTCAATTCGGGCTATTAATTGGATTATGTAGTTTAACGCTTTTGGTCAATAATCAACTTCGTTTTATAAATAATAAAGACTTAGGGTATCAAAAAGAAAATATACTCTATGTAGACATTAATAGCAATTGGGATACATTCATGGCTTTTAAGAATGAACTCAATTCGGTTTCGGGAATTACTGGTATAGGTTCGGGTAGTAATATGGGTACATTACCTTATAATCAAACAACCTATAGATTAAAAGGAACAGACCAAGTTTTTGATGATGCCTATAATCTTTATTTAGATTACCCCTCTTTAGACTTATTGGGCGTTCAAACCAGTATTCAAAAGTATTTGGATAATCCCGCAGAGGCACCAAATAGTTTGGTATTGATAAATGAAACCGCGGCTAATAATCTGTCGAATAACTTTAGTATTCCTAAGCAAGATTTAGTTGGCAGAATAATCATCGAAGAACCCGAATACAAAGACGAGGAAACAGGTGAAATAGGCTTTCCCTTTCAGATTGGCGGTTTTATAGATGATATCAATGTCTTTTCACTCAAGGAAAAGATTACGCCAATGTTCATTAGGGTTTATAGGGAATCAGAGTACGCGTATCTGGCATCTATTCGGTACGACAGCAGTATATCAAATACCGTTCTGCAGACTGTTGAAAACGCCTATAAAAAAGTAAAGCCAAATGATGCATTCATTTATTCCTTTTTAAGTCAGGATGTGAATGAGTTATATGACCAAGAGCAAAAAATAGGAAGTCTAAGTGTGTATTTCAGTTTTGTAGCTTTTTTGGTTGCCATCATAGGGCTTATCGCCTTAACAGCTTACCTAACCACATTAAAGCGAAAGGAAATAGGTATGCGAAAAATTTTAGGCGCGTCATCATTTGGAATTATAAAACTATTCAATAAGGAATATATTGGCCTCTTACTTGTTGCCTTTATGATATCAGTACCAATAACCTACTATGGTGTTTCAAAATGGTTGTCCACTTTTGCCTATCGTATTGATGTTAATTTATTGGTATTTTTTATTGCCGCGGTCTTAACCTTATTGATTAGTAGTGTGGCCGTAAGTTTGGTAACCATGAGAGTTATTCGAAGTGAACCCGTTGAAGCACTTCGGGAAGATCAGTAATTTTTTGACGATTTAAACAATGGCCTTAAATAAACTCAAAATGGATATAAAACAATCTTTGCTTATGATGATTTTTACAGTTTCAATAGGCTTTGCTCAAGACACCATATTAAAAAATTATCCAGAAACCAATCAACGTTGGGAAGTTCTAAAAAATAAAGGCAAGAAAGTTCAAGAGACTATTTACTACGATACAGGACAGTCTTGGATGACTGCGAAGTATGGCTCAGACAAAAAAGAATACTGGAAATGGTATTATGAAAATGGAAAACCATTTTTTGAGGCAACAATTATTGATGATAAAATAGAGGGGAATTATCAGATATGGTATGAAAATGGACAACTGGCAGAACACCTAAATTTTATAGGTCAAATAGAAGAAGGTCCCGCCCAATTTTATCACCGAAATGGACAGTTGGCTATGAAGGGTAATTACAGAAATGGGAAAATGGTAGGAAATTGGGAGTTCTTTGATGAAAACGGTTGTTATGCTGATGGCGAATGGAAATGGTTTTTTGCTGCCTTACCTGAGCAAATTAGGATTAAAGGAATGTTAGAAAATGGTAAGCGTGTTGGGAAATGGACGTATCACACCACATCCTCAGGAATAGAAAAAAAGCAATTTGTAGAATTTTTTCACTGATTATAATTGACGATTATGATGAGAGTTTTAATTTTTTTAGTGACGTTTTTGTTGAACTCTACCTTGAGTATAAGTGCTCAAAATCAAGATTTAGTTGAGTGTAAGACTTTTTTTGAACGTATAATATCACTACCTGATTTTACTGAAAATGTAATCTCCTTTACTAAAGATGAACAAGTACTTTTCCTTACCAGAACGTTGGATTGGGATTTGCAATCGGCTTTTATTAGTATACAACACAACAATAAGTTCAAAGAATTAAAGCCATTATTAGGACTGGATTCTATCTACAATGGTGCCATATCGCCAGATGGGGATAAAATAATTTATAGTATCAAAACTGAAGGTCTTTCAGAAATATGGCTCGTTAAAAATGAAAATGACAAATGGGCAGAACCGGTCTCTATTACTCAAACCTCAAATGTAGAAGGTGGATATTTCAATTGGCGATCAAGTGATGAGGTTTATTTTCAGATTTCACATAATAACGGTGATATAGCAAAAGGAAAATTGAAAAATGGCATTTTATCTATAGTCGATGACTTGACCGAGTTAAATACATCAGCAACTGAGTTTAGTCCTTATATAGACAAAAAAGAACGTTTTATCATTTTTACGAGATTTCTAGAAGGTGATGTTTCCCAACAAGGATTTTTTATAAGTTACAAGTCAAGAAGTGGCATTGATAAAAATTGGACAACACCTACAAAATTGAAAATGCTTCCGTACGGTTGGGGTGCATATATACTGGAAGATTCCGGTGTTTTTCTTTTTTGTGATGGGGAAGATATCAAATACTGTCCCATAGAAAAATTAGCCCTAAAGATTGAGAACAACTAATATCATCTCCTAAGCGTAAGTTTAATCAAAAAGAATCAAAATAAATCAGATGAAAAATTATGCAAAATACTTTCTTCTTTTAATGTTAATTAGTTCATGTAAGAAAGAACTCCAGAGCAATAAGAACGAGAAATCAAGTGAAATGATTGATTTTACAATATCAAAAATTGAAGAAGAAAACTTCGATATAGCGGATATTGATTATAGTTTTAAATCTGGAACAATTGAAAATTTTGATATAGAGGGAAAGTCTATTGACCTCTATTGGATTGATAAGGATAGAGATACCATCTTAAAATTCTATCGCAGATATGACAAAAATGGAAACTTAATAGGCGCGCGATATTATGAAGAAGGCGATATTAAGCCAAGTAGAGACACTGTTTACATAAATGCAGAAGGTCATAAAGTTGAAGCTTCGTTAAATGGAGATGGTAAAGTTATCTGGAAAATGACAATATTTACAGACGATAATGATAATCCCGTTCTTAAAAGATATGAAAATGGAAAAGGAGATTATCGCGGTTTGGATAGTCTATTCTTCGATGACAATGGTAGAGTAATTAAGGGGTTTTATGAAAATTCAAAAGGACGTCGCTATAGTATCAAGACATATAATTATTTAGAATCTGACAAGGCTGGAAATTGGATAGAAAGAATGATGTACGTAAATGATACTCTTAAACAAAGACAATTAAGAAGAATCACCTATTATGATAAATAGTAAAAATTATATTATTATCGCGATAAAGCTAACCTAGAAATTAGTGATGTCAATTAATCAAAAAACTATAGCTGAAATTTCTAAGTGTAAGTTGCATATTGAATTCGAGATTACCTTAAAGTATTTCAGTAACCATAACC
>JBCCOJ010000136.1:0-8425 GCA_039025415.1 Bacteroidota bacterium
GTTTAAACTTTCATCTGTGTCTATAGTAGTTTGGACATTCCAATATTTGACAGTAATCCAAATGATGAAGGCATAATAATTTATCCAAACCCGGTCTCAGATACTTTTAAAATTTCTAAGGATATTGCTTCTGCCAGTATACTCAATATACTTGGTCAAAGAATAAAGTCATTCTCAAAAAATCAAAATGAATATAGTATCTCTAATTTAACTAATGGTGTTTACTTCATTGAAGTCGTACTCAATACTAATGAAAAATATATAATCCGCTTTATTAAAAAATAAGACCTAATTAGACAAAATGAACTCTAAAAGTCCAATCTTATTAACTATATTATGTTGCACATCTCTTGCCGTTAATGCACAACTTACGAGCTACGTAGATTTGAATGATGGCAGACCTACACCCAATGTAATTCTATTATTAACCGATGATTTAGGCTGGCAAGACACAAAAACCTATGATATTGACGATCCTTCTCATTATGAAACACCAAATATCGATGCTTTAGCCGAAGAAGGCGTACAATTTTGGCAGGCTTATTCCCCTGCTCCAACATGCTCTCCATCCCGTTGCGCCATAATGAGCGGAAACCACCCTGCTCGTGCTCAAAAAACACACGTATCTGGTGGTGAGCCACCATCACCAAATTCAAATAATAGCAGAATGATGGATCCATGGTATAGTGGACGCATGCCAGAGAATGAAGTAACTTTAGCCAGGGTATTACAAGAAAATGGCTATACCACAGGTCACGCTGGTAAATGGCATATGTCTAAAAATCATGCCGCTTTTCCCCAGCCAGAGAATCAAGGTTTTGATATTACTACATCAAGCAGAGGGGTCACAACAAAACAACTACCAAATAGACTATCTAATTTTTCAACCAATAGTATGTCTGACCCTTATCGATTAGACGAAAATGGATTTCCTTTTCATCAAAATAACCAAGATGCTTTAGATTTTTTAGAAAATAATAATGATACTCCTTTTTTTCTCTATTATGCTACTTGGTTGGTACATGCACCAATACAAACCCGTAGTGAATCACTTTTAATAAAGTATCTTGATATTTTGGGAATGGACTACCCTACAAGCCCCAATAGCCTTAACGTCGAGGTGCAAAATAATCCATACTACTGCGCTATGGTAGAAATGTTGGATTACTATACGGGTCAAATATTCGATTATTTAGAAATAACAGATGATCCGCGTTGGCCTGGACATAAGTTAAGTGAAAACACCTATATCATTTTCACATCAGATAATGGTGGTATGGAGCGAGTTGCAGGTGAAACAGTTACCGATAATTTCCCATTAGATAAAGGAAAAATCAATTCGAAAGAAGGCGGGATAAGAGTACCACTAATAGTAACTGGACCAGGAATTAGTGAGGGTTTAGAGTCTGAAGTTATGGTAAATGGTTTAGACCTTTATCCAACCATATTATCACTATTGGATATCAATGTACCAGAAAATAAAAATTTAGATGGAGATAATCTTTCTTCATTATTACTAAATGACCCCACGGATAGTTCATTGGTGTTAGATAAAAATGGTGAAATTAGAAATACAATGATGTGGCATTTTCCTCATAGTGCCTATCAAAGTGCGCTCAGAGAAGGGGACTATAAATTGATTCGCAACTATAATTTTGCCAGTAACCCTTCAACTCAGGAATTTGAACTTTATAAACTATATGACTCATCAAATGGTGTTATGACTCGTTTAGATATTGAAGAATCTAACAATCTCTCATCTGCATTACCCGAACTCAGGGCTGAAATGAACGATAAGTTAACAACGCTTTTAACAGAAATGAATGCGAGTTATCCTTCTTTTAACCCATTAGTCAATACAAATGTGAATAACGAACTAATTCCAACAAATCTAATGCATTCTGTTTCTGATAATAATGTCACATTTACCTTTCAAGAAAACGGTGCTGAAGTTGTTCATGCTAATCTAATTTATACTTTAAATGGTGGCGAAACCTATGAAGAATGGTTTAGTTTACCCTTAGCGATTACCCCAGAAATTAATATTATAACTACTGAATTACCCATTGGCACCACCCACTATATCCTGAATTTAATTGATGAAAATGATTTTTTAGTCAGTTTTCCTGAAGTGCCTGCGAAAAATGATATAACTAGTAATAGTTTTACACCTTATGCCTTTACAAATTTAGTTGATACTCCCACTTTAAGTGTCGGTAACTCTTGGTATCACAACTACTCGCCTAATGAATTCAATGTTAGCATTGCCTCAGTAAATTCAGGTACATTATTAGCAGCAGATAATGCAGTACCTACACCTAGTACATTTGGTAACGAAAGTACTATCGTAGCCAAATTCACAAAATCTAATGGCATCCACTCATCGATTAAATTTAATTTACCATCGATTTTAACTGAGGATAAAAAAGATCAGGCCATATTTAAAATCAAATTATTGGTACCTCAAAATACGACGGCTACCAACAATAATATAAAAGTTCTACTTCGCGATGGGTCTGACACAAGCACCCAAATTTCCATTGCTTACAACATAAATGTTTTTTCGCAATGGCAAGAGTATACATTCGATTTTTCAACAGTTGATTTTAGAACCAGTAGTTATTCGGATATCTATTTGTTTTTTGCACAACCCGATCATGATTTTGATGGCACAGGTAATGTTTATTATTTTGACGCGTTTCAGGGACCAGCAATAGAAACCTTATCTACCAATAATCTTTTAGAAAAAAAATACCCAAAAATTTATCCCAATCCAGTTAAAGAGACCTTTCAAATCAGCGAAACTATTTTGACTGCTAACATTTTCAATATTTTAGGACAAAAAGTAAAATCATTCTCAAAAAATCAAAATGAATATAGTATTTCGAATTTGCCTAACGGTATATACTTCATAGAATTTTTTCTTAATGACACTACAAAATTCACAAACCGGATAGTAAAAAAGTAATTAGATACGATAATGAAAAAATATAAAAGCCACTTTCTCATAGTTATAGTTTTAGTTCTTGGTTGTAAAGCAAAGGTAGACTCAACAGCAGTTTCTAAACCACAAGATGATGAAAGACCAAAACCTAATGTTGTATTAATATTAACAGACGACTTAGGTTGGCAAGATGTAAAAAGTTATGATATAGATGCGCCTTCACCTTATGAGACACCAAATATAGATGCCTTAGCAGAGAAAGGCGTACAATTTTGGCAAGCATATTCGCCAGCGCCTACTTGTGCCCCATCACGATGTGCTATTATGAGTGGAAACCATCCTGCTCGTGCTCAAAAAACACATGTAGTGGGCGGTGCCCCCCCATCTGTTTACAACAATAAAAAAGCAAATCGTCTTATGGATCCTTGGTATAGTGGCAGAATGCCAGAAGATGAGTTAACCATAGCTCGCGTACTACAACAAAATAAATATATAACAGGGCATGTAGGTAAGTGGCATATGGCAATAAACCACAAGGCTTATCCACAACCAGAAGATCAAGGTTTTGATTTTACAGCATCAGATAGAGGAGCTACCAAACGAAGAGCAAATCGTTTACAAAATTTTGCAACAACAGATGCTTCAGATCCCTATAGACTAGATGAGAATGGATTTCCTTACCATCAGAATAGTGAAGATGCATTAACGTTTTTACAGAAAAATAAGGAAAACCCTTTCTTTTTGTATTATGCAACTTGGTTAGTTCATGCACCTATTCATACTCGCAGTGAAGCCTTATTAAAAAAGTATTGTGAAAAATTAGGAGTTGCATATCCAACTGATCCTAATAAATGGCCTTTGGAGGGACAAAACAATCCCTATTATTGTGCAATGGTAGAAATGCTAGATTATTATGTTGGTAAGGTCATTAACTATCTTGAAACGACTGATGATCCTCGATGGCCAGGACATAAATTAATTGAAAACACATATTTAATATTCACTTCTGATAATGGAGGCATGGAACGCGCTCATGGAGATATAATTACAGATAACTATCCTTTAGATAAAGGTAAGATCAATGCCAAAGAAGGGGGTACTAGAGTACCACTTTTGATAGCAGGCCCGGGTATAAAAAAAGATGTAGAATCTGACGTAATGATTAATGGTTTGGACTTCTACCCAACCATCCTATCTTTATTGAATATAGAGAAACCATTAGATAAAAACTTAGATGGTTCCGATTTATCTAGCTTGTTATTAACCGACCCAACTGACCCTACTTTAGTAAAAGATAACAATGGAAAACAACGCGAAACTATGATGTGGCATTTTCCGCATTCGTCTTATCAAAGTACACTCCGGATAGGAGACTACAAGCTTATACGTAATTACGATCATCAAGGGACTTCAAAACCTCAGTTTGAACTTTATCAATTATACGATTCTTCTAAAGGAAAACAGCAGCGCGTAGACATAGAAGAGTCTCACAATTTAGCAAACCAATTACCCGAGTTAGCAAAAACAATGAATGATTCGTTAACCCAGATGCTCACAGAAATGAAAGCGAGTTATCCTTATTATAATCCGTATTTTAAAGGAGACGACTTATTAGGTAAAGAAAATGTTCCTACTGTACTATCTCATTCAAAAAATAGAGATGAAGTTACTTTTATAGTTAAACAAAATGGGGCGAAAATAAAACAGGCAAACCTGATTTACACTTTAAACGGTGGAGCTAGATATGAGGAATGGTTTAGGTTGTCTGCTGATGTGAAATTTAACGGCACTGTAAAGGTGAAACTTCCAAAAGGAACTACACATTATGTCCTCAATATCATTGATGTAAATAACTTCCTTGTAAGCTATCCTGAAATGCCAACAGAAAAGAAAGCTAGAAAAGGAAATTATGCTTCTAAAGCTTTAATAAATTAATCAACATATTCTAAATCGTTTTTTTAAGAATAATTGATTCAGTATATATCCATAGCTGTTTTAGACTAAGTTGACTATTTTACGAGTTTACTTTTGCGCTACAATTGATTGATCATTATTCTAATTTTCAGCTCTTTTTACCAAAGTATTATCAAAAAAAGAAGAAGAGCCAGCACGAATGCCGACCCTTCTTCAAACAACAAAAGCTAATCGTTGAGTTCCTGAATTTTCTTTTCAAGAACGGCGATGCGCTCTTTCAAACGTGCTTCACGTTTGTTTCGTTTCTCAGCATAGCTATTCTCAATGTCTGCAATTTTAGATTTGTAATATCCCTGCATCGCATTGTAGAATGAAATATTTGTGAGATTATTGAAGTGATTGCTTTCGCCAAAATGGACTTGTTTCGTGAGGATGTAGCGAATCAATTTATGGAAAATTTCTTTTTTGAAATTCTTCTTGAAATGCGCTACGGTTTCTACTCTGGTCATTTTTGATGTATCACCTAAGAATTTTGAAAAACACTTTTGCTGTGCAGTGTAATCCACATTGTTTTCGAACAATGAAATGGAAAAAGCGACCATTTCATCTACCGAAAGTGTTTTTTTGGTATCGATATAATCCGTCTCACGAATCATCTGCACCACTTCCTCAAACTGCTTGTTGTCCTCAATCTGTTGCTTGCGGATTTCACGCTCATTAATTTTGACGATTTGTTCTCCCGGTGTACAATCTGCCATTTTCCTGTTGGCCAATGGTGCTGAATATTCAGAAGAATCATTCTTTGATTTCTCAATCACTTTTATGAAAACATTCTTGTTTTGATACGTTTCAAGATGGAAGACGATACCATTTACAAAACCGTTCTTTTCTGCTGAATTGTACGTTTCCAGGTCTTCTTTATAGCTCTGCATAGCTTCATCCAATTCTGCTTTCAATTCATCCTCGGAATAATCATAATGCTGGTATTCAATCTTAATGGTATCCATTGTCGGTTCGATAGGTGTCTCAATGACTTCAACATCATCCAGTAAATAGACTTTCAACCCATTATTTTCCAGTTGGGAAATGACCAGTTGATTTTTTTCTTCATCTGCCCAATACTGTCGTATTTCAGGGATTAGAAGTATGTTGTCTTTCTTTGATTTATCAATCAGGTTCAAAAACAATTTTGTCTTTTTCGTCTCAAAACAGGCCGCTTTAATACAGACCATTTTGCCTTCACCAAAAAGATTGCCTTGATTCGCAGCATTGAATGGGCATTCTATACAGGAACCCGCTTTAGCCACCAAAGTCTTATCGGCAACATCAAAAGATGCTTTTTCCAAATCGTAGGTTCGGTTGTTTATCATACGATTTATCTGATATACGTTGAATTCTTCGCCCATCGTTTCCAGCATCATCTGTTGTTCACCTGGTTCAAAGAGCGCGACGCCAACACCTAAAGAAATGGTCATTTCACCATTGCGAACGAAATGTTTGAAACCGTCAATCAATCCAGCCAACTTCAACCGTTTTCTTATGAAATTATCTGTTCTTCCCAAACGCTTTGCAATTTCAGAAGGTGGATACTTGTCGCTCAAATAGGCAATCGCTTCGGCTTCTTCGGTAGGCTCTACATCCTGTCGCTGAAGATTTTCGATGATTTGAACTTCTAAGACATCATTATTCTTGTACGTTCTTACGATGCAGGGTATCGTTTTCTTGCTAGCCAACTTACTAGCCCGAAACCTACGTTCCCCCATTACGATGATATATTCTTTTTCAGATTTGCGTACAGTTATAGGTTGAAGTACACCGTGCTTTTTGATACTTTCGGAACGTTGTTGCAGTGATGCTTCGTTGAATGTTTTTCTTGGTTGCTTTAGGTCAGGAATTACCTTGTCAATGCTTAGGTTCTGAACTTGAAGTCCTATTGCTTTTTGGGTCAATCTTTCTTTGACTTCTTTTTTAACGGCTGTACGTGCCTTACCGTTTCTACATGTGGTACTTGCTTTTGTTGTCATAATACTTAAATTTTAGATTAAACAATATTTAAGCAGAACCCAAACGGAAGATAAAATCTTAGCTCAAAAGGAAACGGAATAAATGAGTAAGGGAAGAAGTGTTGGCTTTATGCCGTAGTCTTTTGATGGAAGTATTTTACGAGTTTAAATTGTGGGGATATTGTATTATAATAAACTCTCTCTCAAACAAAAAAATGGTAGCTACTGCCTAGAAATTATTATAGACTAAAAAATTTAATAAGTTTTGAGATTAAATGGAAGTAATGGCAATAAATACAAATGTGGTTCTTAAAACGGGTAAATGTTGTACCTATGTTGTACCCAAGCTCAAAAAAGATGAATAAAATGTCTATTTAAAAATAAAAAAGCCAAAGAGAAATCTTCGGCTTTTGTGCGGGCGAAAGGACTCGAACCTTCACACCGTGAGGCACTTGATCCTAAGTCTGGCGTGTCTACCAATTCCACCACGCCCGCTTTTTAACAATATTTTAAGAACCTGTACTTGGTTAAATTCTAGGTCTAATCTAAAGGTTAGTAATATAACTGTGTCAATTTTGGGCATATTTATTATATCTTTATAAAAGATTGAAATTCATTTATAAACAGTCTAACTCAATAAAAAAGGTAGCTATTTAGCTACCTCCATGAATTTGACACCCTAGAATACTTGAAAATATTGCCACTTACAAGACAGGTTTGAATCCTGTCGAGGTCACTAAACGGGATTTTTCACAAATCGAGTGAAAACTCCCGTTTTTTATTTCTTCCAAATTCCTTGATAATAAGGAGATTGCGTCGAAAATCTTATTTACCCGAAAAGTTTGAACTAGCTTGTTTTTGAAGTCATACCGAATCCCGTCGGGGAACACCATATATTGGATGGCCCGTTTGGTTTCCAAATTTCCTAACTTCCACAATGACGGCAAGTTACAGGCATAATCAAGTGCTATTTTTACCGACTTTTTGAGGTTTGAACTATTTATTCCCTCATTGCCCAATCTTGTTTCCAATTCCCTTTGCTTGGTCTTCAATTCAGGCATGAAAAGGTCGTACTGTGACCTTGTAATTTCGTTCAGCACCACATACCTTCTTTCCAAAGTGTTTATCTGTTCTTTGAGCTTATTGAGTTCACTTGTCAACCGTTTTTGGTCCTGAAGCGCTTCTTGGTTCTTATCAATTAATGTATTGTGGATAATCTCTGCCAAAGGTTCGATATACTTGTTGTCAGCTATGGTATACTTGCCCAAGAAGTCCAAAAACTCTTCATGGAGCTTTTTGGCGCTCCTGTTCTCCTTGCTGCCCTTGCGTCTGTTCTTACAATAATATAGCCCCTTTTTCCTCACGATAAATCCTGTGTAAGGCGTACCACATACCGAAGACTTGACAAACGTTTTCAATGGCAGGTTTTCATCGTCAAAAGAATACTTCCTGGGCGTTTCGCCTACTTGAAGTATATTATGGATTTTAAGAAAGACCTCTTTTGATATGAGGGCTTCATGCTTCCCTTGGACTACCTCTCCGGGGATCAGGCTGTTGACGATAA
>JBCCOJ010000137.1:0-8421 GCA_039025415.1 Bacteroidota bacterium
GTTCATTGATGTCTAACAAGGATAAATTTTGTCCCTGCTCCAATAAAAGGGGAATCAAAAGCCCAATGATACCTGTAAAAATCCCTAAAAACAAAACCATTGTGACTATCACCGCGAGTAAGTTTTTGAATTTGAGCCGTTCGTGCAAAAAATCAACGACTGGCTTGCCTAGTAATGAAATAACAGCAGCAATTAGAATATAGGCAATCACAGACTGAATTTCATAAAGAAAATAGAGCATCACCGCAATGAGCACAAGAATTCCTACTGCTCTTAGGATACCGTTGGCTATGGTTTTTGAAGTCATTTAACTCAATTAGGTTATAAAGATATAAAGACTTAACTAAATTGCTTTGTCATTTCATACAAAGCTATACTGGCGGCTTGCACCACATTCATACTGCTATTTTTGCCAAACATTTCGATATGATAAATCTCGTCTGAAATTTTTAACACATTATCACTTACACCGAAATTTTCTGCCCCAATAATCAGAGCTATGGGCGTATTTTCCTTAAATCTAAAATTGGTTATTGCTGTACTTGTTGAAGTAATTTCTAAAGCAATTATCTGATAATTAGACTCTTTTAATTCAATCAGCGTTTGAGTAATATCGGCGTTGTCAATATATTTTACCGTATTTTCGGTACTCCGAGATGCCTTGGTCATTTTACGACCCATGGGAATTTCATTTCCGCAGAAAATAATCTGTTCCACTCCAAAAGCATCCGCTGCTCTAAATAACCCACCAATATTTGGGGCGCTAATAACATTATCACAAACTAATGTAATTGGGAATGTCTTGGATTTGAATTTTTTGGAGTAGTGGTTGAGTTGCATTTGTTTATTCGAGTAAAACGTTTTAGAACCTATAATTCGACACACTTTTAAAATGATTTTCAAATAAAATAATGCAAGCTATTTTATCCCCTCATATTAAAGGTTCGAGTAAGATTACCCCCTTTGGGGGCCAGGGGGCCGCTTAATTCTCAAAAGCATATTTCACAATATTCGCGCCCATTTTTAACGCTTTCAGTCTTACCTGTTCGGGGTCATTATGTACTTCGGGGTCTTCCCAACCATCACCTAAATCACTCTCAAACGTGAACAGTAATATTAACCTACTTTCATGAAACATTCCAAATGCCTGCGGGCGTTTGCCATCGTGTTCATGGATTTTGGGTAGGCCCTTTGGGAAATCAAAAGCAGCACTGAAAATAGGGTGTGTCTTCGGCAGCTCCACCAACTCCTTATTTGGAAAGACTTTTTTAAGTTCCTTCTTAATGTAAGGCGCCATCCCGTAGTTGTCATCAATGTGCAAAAAGCCGCCTGATTCTAAATATTTCCGAAGGTTATCGGCATCTTCTTCGCTAAAAAACACATTGCCATGTCCAGTTAAATGTAAGAGTGGATACTGAAAAATATCAATACTGCTTAGTTCTACCGTTTCGGGTTTGACATCCATTCTCGTTTTGATGTTTTCATTGCAAAATTTAATCAAATTGGGTAAAGCCGTGGGATTGCCGTACCAGTCCCCACCACCTTTGTATTTAACCACAGCTAAATTTTGTGCAAATAGGGTTTGATTCACAAATAATGTTAAAACAAACAGGGTTGCTGTAAGACCTAAGATATGTTTCGTACAAAAGCTCATACTCAAAATTAAAAATTTAGATAATGAAAAAGCTAATTTTAACTCTAATTATAGTTTCGCTTATCGTTTCGGTCAAATTACCCAATACCTACCCTCCGGTTATTGTGATGGAATTATTCACCTCGCAGGGCTGCTCCAGTTGTCCGCCAGCGGATGATTTACTTGCAAAAATTGAACATGAGAACCGAAAAAATATTGTAGCCTTATCTTATCATGTGGATTATTGGAATTACATCGGATGGAAAGACCCCTTCAGCAAGTCTAGCTATTCTGACAGGCAAAGGCGATACGCTTCAAAATTCATCAGTAGGTCTATCTACACGCCCCAATTAGTAGTTAATGGGAAAACGCATTTCGTGGGCAGCAAGCAATCAGAAATGACAAAGGCCATTAACACCTTTGGAAAAATTAAGGCGCTGAATTCTATTGAAATAAAAGAGTTTAACAGTTCTGACAATAAGATTAGCTACACGTTTCAAATTAAAGGCGAAATTAAAAACAAGGTTTTAAGAACGGCAGTTGTCATAAATCAAAGGATTACAAAAATTAAAGCGGGTGAAAATAGAAATCGAACTCTCAAGAATTCGAATATTGTTGTATCGGAAGTGCTTGAAAAATTATCGACAGAAACAGACATCGCAGAAATCGCCATTCCAGAGTTAGTCAATTCTAAAGACAAATTAAAGCTTGTTTTAATTGTTCAAGATGAAAATCTTGACATCCATGGCGCTACTCAGATTGATTTATAAAGGCAACGGAGTGACAGGAGACTATTGCCGCTGTTTCTGTTCTCAATCTAGAGTCACCCAAGCTTATGGCTCTAAATCCTTTTGTCATTGAGGCTTCTATTTCTGCAGTGCTAAAATCTCCCTCTGGCCCATTGAGAATTATGGCATCTTGATTAGGTGCCAATACATACTTCAATGTTTTTCTATCGGAATTTTCGCAGTGGGCAATGAATTTTTCTCCAATGAAATCTTGCGTTAAGAAATCAGTTAATGAGATGGCATCGTTGAGTTTTGGCAGATACGAATTCAAGGATTGTTTCAACGCCGACTGCAATACACGTTCAAAACGGTCTTTTTTGATGATGCGACGCTCGCTATTTTCTGTAATAATTGGGGTAATTTCATCAACACCAATTTCAGTGGCTTTTTCAAGAAACCATTCGTAACGGTCGTTCATTTTGGTTGGAGCGACCGCCATATGAAGTTTATAACTTCTAGGTTTGCTTTTTCCAGACGCGATGATCTGTGCTTCACAAGATTTTATGTCTGCTTTTACAATTTCAGCGGTAAACCGCCACCCGAGACCATTTGTGATGTGTAACACATCTCCAGAAGACTTTCGAAGCACTTTTATAATATGCCGACTTTCCTCTCGAGAGAATTGTATCAGTTTATCGTCTTCGGAAATTTCCGAATTATAAAACAATTGCATTATTGTCTTGGTTGTGTGACCTTTAGAACCTTTACCTCTTCTATCAATTTTTGTTCCGCAGTGACGAGAATCACGTAGTAGGATTTCTGCTCAGGGATATCGACCATGAATATGTCATTCACACTATGGTTGCCAAGAAAAATAGCATTTTCGATACGTTTGGGCATTTCCCCTCTTTTAAACCATCCCAAATCACCACCTTGCTTTGCAGTTTTGTCCATGGAATATAGCTTTGCCAAATCCTCAAACTTATAGCCAGCTTTGAAACGTTTGATAATTAGGTTTCTGGTTTTGTTGATTTCTGCCATCGTTTTTGAGTTGCCATCAAAATAGATGGCACTTGCTCTAGCGAATGGAGTATCACTCTTTTCAATTACTTTATAATAAGTAGGTCTTGGGTCTTTAGCATTGAATTTCTTTGCACCTACATTCATTTGCATAATGTCTTGGGCGAAACGCGTTTTGTGCTTTTCCTTATTAAAGATGAGAACCTTACCCTTAGCCGATTTATTTTTTTCTATAAACTCTTCGGCTTGCGCTTGGGATTGAATGGAGTCCAAGGACTTTTCGAAATCTTTTGATTGGGAGAAAGACGCTAATGTTATGAAAAATAATACTACGAGAAATAAGCTTTTAGACATGAGGAAGACGATTTAAAACTTGTATTACAAAAGTAAAGGAGTTGGTTTTCAAACCCAGTTTGCGCTAAAAAGTTGTCAAGAAATAAGTGTTGATAACTAGAATTTGACGCCTTGTGTTTATCAGGTGCTGAAAAGGGATGGTGAAACTTCGTTCTTACTTTATCGCAATTGCACTAATCTCAACATTTACAAACTTGGGTAAATTGGCGACTTCAACTGTTTCTCTTGCCGGAGCCGTGCTAGCATCGAAATAGTTTGAATAAACGGCGTTTATTTTTGAAAAATTATTCATGTCACTGATAAATATTGAGGTTTTGACTATGTTTTCAAAACTCATCTCAGCAGCTTCCAGAACAGCCTTTAGATTTTCCATTACCTTTTCGGTTTCTTTCTCGATAGTATCGGTAATTAGTTCCCCAGATTCCACATCAAGTGCAATTTGACCTGAAGTATAAAGTGTATTGCCAGTTAAAACAGCTTGGTTATAGGGACCGATTGGCTTTGGTGCTTTGGGTGTATTGATAATCTTTTTCATTTAATTATTGATTGGAATTTGGAATTTAGAGTTTGAAAGCTTTTATCTTAAAGCTGATTGTCAGGCTGTCTTCGTTTATCGTATTTTAAATCTTTAAGTAGGTTTGACTTTATGCCAATAAAAAAGTTCCATTGCGCGAATCTTCCAAAGGGTACGTAACTGAAATTCATTCTCCAACTTAATAAATCACGCTCAAACCTAAATTGGGTTTGGGTAAATCCACTATTTACGAAATCATATCCCGAAGATACGCCAACAGACCATCGAGGCGATAACTCTACATCGCCAGAGAACATGAGTGATGTGTTGGTGATTTCGTTTTGTCGTGCAGCATTACTGTAATTCGCGGCAAACATCAAGTTTAGACTCCAGGGTATTTTATAATTATAAAGTTCTGAGACCGTTTCTTCATCGGGGTCTGTTACTTCAGAATCGGTTAATCGCTTATCGGCAAAGTCTTGGGTTTTTCCGAAGAGATCATCGTCACGACCACCACTTCTCACGGACTCTCTTGTTCCTCGTTCATCAGATTCATCTCTGGTAAACGAATCGCTGGATATATTATAGCTCACATTGAGATTTGCCCTTGTCAGTCTAAAAAGGCTTCCACCATTATCAACATTAAAAACATCTATCCGTCGATTGTTATTGTCTAAGGCGTAGGGGTCTAATTCCATCCCAAAGTTGATATTCATCTTTTGGTCTAGGATTTGGGTACCACCATTAATTCTTACAGGGCTAATCCTTAAGGAATCACCAGCAAAATTATAGGCTGTTGCGAAATTTAGGTTGTTCAACAACATGATTTTTTTAGGCTCGGTTGCCGTACTATCTTTATCACGCACTTTAGCTTCGAAGTTATTACCAATTGATATACCCATGTTACTTGAAAAATTTCTATTGGGCACGCCAAAAACACCGCCTTGAAAACGTGTATATTGCTCGAGTCGCACCTCCCTTGCGGTGGTGCCATTAGCCGTGACCACCTCAAATTCGTCGTAATATTGATCAAAGGCCGGATTGATGTTATAACTTAAGGCTGGTCGCATCACATGTCGAATTTTTTGAATCTTTGGGTTTTTCCCTTTCTTTTCAAAATCAAACATTCCATAAATGGTCGTTCCAATGCTCGTGCTGAAGTTGTAGGTGAAAAACCGGTCAAAACCAAAAACATCTTCCTCAATAAAGGCCTCTTCATCGCTAGGGTCATCAAATCTTCGAATCGTGTTCAATGTCCACGTTTCCTCTAAATTGGTACTGGCACTCATACTAAAATATTTGAACACCTTAAAGTTGGTGGTCACGGGGATGGAGTGGACCGCACCTATCCTTGCATCGTCAAACATTTCAGACCTGAGAAAAAGTGAATCGGTAGTTTGAATTCTATTTTCAGCCCTTACGTTATATTGAAGGTTAATATTTTCGATAATACCTTTTTTGGTTCCTACTTTTGGTGCAAATGGAAAAATACGTCCAACACTACCCTGAAAGGTTGGTAGGGTTAAATTGATAACCTCGGTATTGGTATTTTGGTTATGGGTTGCGGTTATGTTCATATTGACCTGTGGTTCACCTTGAAAGGTCTTTGAATACGACACCGAAGAAGCCAAAGTGTTATTTTGAGTTTGGGCAAGATTTACCTGATTGATCGATTGCTGGAAATAATTGCTACTACCTAAGTTTACTGAAGCTGAGAATCTTGAATTCGGATTCGCCTTGGCATCTTGATTGTGCGACCATCTTAAATTATAAATCGTTTGCTTTGAAAAGTTTGGGAATCCTCGTTCGCTATTGATGAGATTCTCATATCTAAAACTTAAGTTGCCATTAAATCTATAACGAGCCGCGTAATTGCTTTCTATTCGTAATCCGTAACTTCCGTTTGTAAAATAATCTCCTAAAACGGCTAAATCAACGTAGTCATTAATGGCAAAATAGTAGCCTCCATTTTGAAGGTTGTAACCTCTATCGCTATCACCCAAATCTTGTCCAGGGGTAGGCATGATAAGTCCTGACCGTCCTTTACTGTCGGTATTCATGGGGAAATAGGCAAAGGGCAGACCAATAGGCGTAGGCACGTCGTAAATAAATAAATTTGTCACCCCAGTGACCACCTTTTTACCGGGTACGAATTTCGCATTCCGCATTAAGAAATAATACTCTGGGTCGTCCAGATTCTCTGAGGTTGTGTATTTTCCATCCTTAACAAAATACACCGAATCATTTTCTTTTTTAGTGGTTTCAGAAATTATCGTACCGCCACTCTGTTCGGTTTTTGAATTGAAAATAAGCGCCTTTTTTGTATCTGTATTGAATATGATTGAATCCGGCTCTACAACATTTGGTCCTTGTGTAAAAACGGGTGCTTGGCTATAGACTCCTGAAGTGTCCTTAAGTCGCCCAGCATAGACCGTACTTTTGTTATGGTCGATTACGATAATACCAGCCGTAATATTCATATCACCATAATCAACCTTGGCCTCATTATACAATGTTGTTTTGTTTAGGCGTTGATTCAATCTAACGTAATCTTTTGCTGAGTAGTTGACAATACTGGTTAAAAACCCAGTTTGTTTAGGGATTGAATCGGTTTTCGTGCTATCTGCTTCTATAAGATTAACCTCTGGTACGATAATTGAATCGGTGCTAATCGTCAAGGTGTCTAAAGTTGAAACCGGTCTTATTGGCTCCCTTTTAACTGGTAGGTCTTGAGCGAGGCAAAACATGTTGATAAACATGGTAAAACTTAGAACCAAAAGTGTATGAAAGCTCTTTGTGTGCAACGCTTTTAAATGTATTTTTGCGAATGTATGGTTCGGTTTTTTAAACCCCAAACATACACATATTTTTTATGATTAAATTATAACGATATGTGTCTCTAAAATTGATTTTGGTCACAAAAATGTAGCCAAATAGTTGTAAAATAAACTGAACTTACAAACCGTTAGAATTTTTATGAAAACGAACCTGAATTTTTTATTCGTATGCGCATTAACCTTATTTATGGGTTTTTTAACGCATGTTAACGCGTTTCAGGCCCAGAAAGATAAATTTGTAGTCGTATTGGATGCTGGTCATGGCGGTGACGATCCTGGCAATTTGGGAAGTGGTTATAAAGAAAAGGAAATTGCGCTTAAAATTGTTCTTGAAGTCGGTAAAGCATTAGAACAAAACAAGGGCATAAAGGTTATTTATACAAGAAAGACCGATAAGTTTGTCACCTTAAGAGGAAGGGCTAAAATTGCAAATGATGCCGATGCAGATTTGTTTGTATCTGTACATTGTAACGCGCATCATTCTCAAGCTAATGGTTCAGAAACATTTGTATTAGGACTGCACGCCAATAAAAGGAATTTTGAAGTTGCAAAACGCGAAAATGAGGTAATTTTTCTTGAATCTGACTACGAAAAACATTACGAGGGCTTTGACCCAAAATCTCCTGAGTCCATGATTGGCCTCACCTTAATTCAAGAAGAATACCTAGATCAAAGTATAAAATTGGCAAGAGCCATTGAAGACAATTTCACAAAAAAGAATAAAAGAAAGAGCCGGGGTGTTAAGCAGGCAGGGTTTTGGGTTTTGCATAACACTTACATGCCAAGTGTTCTGATTGAAGTAGGTTTTTTGACCTATAAAAAGGAAGGTGCGTTTCTCAATTCCAAATCAGGACAATCAAAAATGGCTAAATCAATAACTCAGGCAATTTTGGGCTATAAACAGCAATTAGATAGAAATATTGGCGAGGGTATTTATGAGGACGCGCCAATTGAATTAAATGATGAAAACGATTCTGGTTCAGAGGTATTTGATGGCGTCGTATTTATGGTTCAAATAGCCGCGAGTTCTAAATTTTTAGAGACCAAACCCTATAATTTTAAGGGTCTTGATGATATTTCAAGGAAAAAAACAGGAAATCTATACAAATATTATTTTGGCAATACCTCAGACTATAACGAAATTAAGCGTTTAGAAACCAAAGCCAAACAAAAAGGCTATAAAAGTGCTTTCGTCGTGGCATCAAAAAATGGCCAATTGGTTGACCTTTCAGAAGTGCTAAAAACGGCCTCTAATTAGAAATAGTCTTAAAATATTTATTCCTAATTTTGTTTATATCAAATATCAAGAAACGTGAAAATTTCAAGGGAAATAAA
>JBCCOJ010000138.1:0-8415 GCA_039025415.1 Bacteroidota bacterium
CTCTTTTACAAGAGCTAAAAAGGAGTAATGAAATCACTATAAAGTAAAACGTTTTTTTCATGTCATTAATAACCAAGTTTTAGATTTATGGATTTCTACTTTGTAGTTAAAAGTACCAATCCCCTTTCTTCTAGCTTCATTCTTTCTTCCCAAACGAGCGTTTCGTTTGAAATCACATTTCTCATAGTTTTACCGTTCAGATTTAATTCATTGAAACGCTCTAAATCTAATTCAGTTGGTCTTTCATTTTTGTTTAAAATGAGTACAATGGTTTCATCTCCCTTTTTTCTTGTCAAAACATAAATACCATTATAAGGGGCAAAATGTTTGGTATCGCCACTATGGATGGCTTCACTTTCTTTTCGATAATTTAGTAGGCTTTTGGTGAATTGCTGCATATCTTTTTCTTCGGCAGTCAAGTTTTCGCCAGTAAAAGCATTTTTTGTATCGCCCTCCCAACCACCAGGGAAATCAGTTCTTATCAAACCATGGTCGCCCGGTTTTTCAAAATCATTCATTAAAATTTCAGTACCGTAATAAATCTGCAGAATTCGTGGCATCACAGCATAAGTAGCCAAAGCCATTTTTGTGTTTGGAATATCACCTTTAAGTTGAGTAAAGATTCGACTTTTGTCATGATTATCTGGGAACACGAGTATATCCTTAGGACGCACGTAATGGAAATCGTTCGCAAGACCTTCGTAGATTTTCACCAATCCTTTATCCCAAGATTCCTGTTCCATTAATGCATCTACTACGTTTTGCTGCATCGCGAAATCCATCGAAGCCCTCAAATTAGAATCGTAACCGTCTTTATTATCGGCCCCATCCTGCCAGTATCCTATAAGCAAAGGATTATAACTCCACTCCTCACCAACAATACTAAAATTGGGATATTCGTCCATAATGGCGCCTGCCCAGTCGCTCATGAATTCCTTATCGGGATAGGGATAGGTGTCTTGTCTTATTCCTCCTAAACCCACCGTCTCAATCCACCAGATACTATTTTGAATGAGATATCTCGCCAAAAACGGATTACGTTGGTTCATGTCAGGCATGGCAGAAACAAACCAACCTTCGTTCAATCCTTTTTTATCGACTTCAGAAGCGTATGTGTCCATATTGGCAGTACGACGATGGTTACTATTTATGTTTACGTCATTATTCCAATTATCGATATTAGCTTCATAATTATCCTGATTATTTACCCAGTCGTTGAATGGAAGGTCTTTCATCCAAGGATGCTCAAGACCGATATGATTGGCAACTTGATCCATGATAAGTTTCATATCCTTTTCCTTTAAACTCTGGGATAATTGAATGTACTCCTCAAGCGTACCAAATCTTGGGTCAACCTCATATAAATCGGTAATGGCATAACCATGGTAAGAACTACGTGGCATGTTATTGGTCAACATGGGCTGAGGCCAAACGGCGGTAAAGCCCATATCTGAAATATAATCCAGATGCTCAGTCATGCCTTGGATATCACCACCGTGTCTGGCATAGTCATCTTTTCTATTAATGGTCTGTTCAAGAAGGGGTGGATTACCCTCCATTGCCGATGGGGTATCATTTAAGGGATAGGCATTTGCAAAGCGATCCGGGGTAATCAAGTATATCGCGTCACTACTATCAAAACCAACAAACTCATCTGAAGTATCGTTGCGTTCTTTAAGTTCATAGGTTGAAATTAAGCTGTCACCTTTTTCGCTTTTAAAATGAATGTTAAAGATTGTAGCGCTAACGTTTTCGTTGAGTTTTAAATCAATGAAAAGGTAATTATTACTATTATTCCCCTTAGTAAATTTTTCTACTGAAACCCCCTCCACCTCAACAATCGGCACATAATCTCCAATATTTGGATGGTTGACCATCAATTGCAGCGAATCGCTTTTAAACCCTGCCCACCAATTTGGGGGTTCGATACGATTGATATCGTTTTGATTGACAAATTCTGCCTGACTTATTTTTTGGTACTGGTCATCAAGTACGGAGTTTTGGTCTTTGCAGGAAAGACTGCTTAAGATTATTAGAGATAAGATAAATTTTGAAAATTTCATTTTGTTTGTTTCTTGTGGTCAACCCTTCCGCTTTCAAGCCCTCTTCGTGGGCTTGAAACCACCTTCCCTTCGAAAGGAAAGAATTAAATATCACATATTAATATAGCTTAGTAATGTCATCATAAACTCCCACTTAATTCCCCTCCTTTGAAAGGAGGGGTGGATTTGCTTTCCCTTAAAGGAAAGCAAATTCGGGGTGGTTTTTGCTGAGACCTTTCAGGTTTTTGAAACCTGAAAGGTCTAAAAACTCGAAAATCTCTTAAACCGCTACTAAACCATTAGGCTTAATTAATATGCTCTCGCCATTAACCAGAATATTCATTTCTGAATCGCCCTCAAGCTGAAATTTAGTTTCACCTTTGCTAACACTTACTTTTAAAATCTGGTTTCTAAAATTGATTTTAAATGAATATCCATCCCATTGTGATGGGATTTTAGGCTCAAAACTTAATTTGTTGTTTTTTACTCTCATGCCGCCAAATCCTTCAACAATGCTCATCCAAGTTCCAGCCATAGAGGTGATATGCAATCCCTCTTCAACTTCCTTGTTATAATCATCTAAATCTAGCCTTGAAGTTCTCAAATAAAAAGTATATGCCTGGTCCATTTGACCTAATTTAGCGGCTTGAATACTATGCACACAAGGTGATAAAGAACTTTCATGTACAGTAAATGGCTCGTAAAAATCAAAGTGGCGTTTTAACTCCTCTGTAGAGAAATGGTCTTCAAAGAAATAAAAACCTTGTAAGGTATCGGCCTGTTTAATATATGGTGAACGAAGAATCCTATCCCAGGACCATTTTTGATTGATAGGGCGTTCAGATTTTGGCAAATCAGCAACGGTAACCAACTCTTTATCTAAGAAACCGTCCTGCTGCAAATAGATATTTCGTTCTTTATCAAATGGAAAGTACATGTCATCAGCAACCTTTTTCATTGCATTCATTTCTTCATTTGATAACTTAGTAAAACTAATGACCCTTTCGTAATCTGCAGTATAACCCTCCTTTACTTTATCAATTGTTTCTAAGGTATAATCAATACACCATTTAGCGATGTAATTTGTATACCAATTGTTATTAACATTGTTTTCGTATTCATTTGGTCCCGTGACACCCAATATCACATATTTATTCTTGGCAGTCGAAAAGGTTGCACGCTGTTGCCAGAATCTGGCGATACCAATAAGGACCTCGAGTCCTTTCTCTGGTATATAACTAAAATCTCCTGTATATCTGTAATAGTTATAAATGGCAAAGGCAATTGCACCGTTTCGATGTATTTCCTCAAAGGTGATTTCCCATTCATTGTGACATTCCTCCCCATTCATCGTTACCATGGGATAAAGTGCTGCACCGCCAGAAAAGCCTAATTTTTCAGCATTCTCTATGGCTTTTTCCAAATGGTTGTGTCGATAGGCCAATAGATTTCTTGCAACAATTTGGTCTTTGGTGGCCATATAAAATGGGATACAATAAGCTTCGGTATCCCAGTAGGTGCTTCCGCCATATTTCTCTCCAGTAAAACCTTTAGGGCCAATGTTCAATCTTGCATCTGTTCCAAGATAGGTCTGATTGAGCTGAAAAATATTGAATCGAATACCCTGTTGGGCCTCGACATCGCCATCAATGGTAATATCACTCATTGACCAAATTTTTGCCCAAGCGTCTTTTTGCTTGTCCAATAAATTATCAAAGCCTAATCCAACAGCTTTCTGTAGCGTTTTGGTCGCAACGGCAATGAGTTCATCTTTGTCATGATTTCTATCAACAGTATAGCCCCCAAATTTTGTGATCGTTGCTGTTTCTCCTTGTCCAACTTTGCAATTGTAATTGAACGTAATCTTGTTTGATTCTTGTTCAACTGACTTTTGGACATGCAATTTTGCACCATTAACCGATAATTCAGATTGCATCGCGGTACAAACATTGAAATGTGTCTTCATGGTACGTGAGCTAATAAAAGCTTGCTCCCCGTCATGACCAACTTTCAATACATCCCAAAACTTATCGTCCCAATTGGAATCTTCGTTGGTAATGCCATTATCCAAATAAGGCGAGAATGTAATTTCAACATCACCATTTAAAGCAGTGATGTTGTATTCAATAACGCCCAACGCATCCATATCCAAACTCAAAAAACGTTTGGTTTCAACTTTGATTTCGATATTGTTTTGAAGCGTGGCATTAAAAACTCGAGAGAGCCAACCCTCTTTCATGTTAAGTTCTCTACGGAAATTTTCAACCTTTTCACACTTTGCCAAATCAAGGATTTCATCATTAACGGTGACATTAATTCCTATCCAATTGGGTGCATTCAAAACTTTGGCGAAATATTCAGGATAGCCATTTTTCCACCAACCAACTCGTGTTTTATCTGGATAATAGACCCCAGCAATGTAACTACCCTGAAACGTTTCACCTGAATAATGTTCTTCAAAATTAGCGCGCTGCCCCATAGCGCCGTTTCCAATACTAAAAAGGCTTTCAGATGATTTTACACGCTCAGCATCAAATCCCTCTTCTATGATTGACCAAGCGTCTGGCTTGATATAATTGTGATTCATTTCTTTTAATCTTTTCTTTTTTAGCTTACTATTTTTTTATGTATTCTATTTTCGATAAGGCCTTGCAAAAAACCCTCTGAAATCTCTGTGAAGTCCTTAAAAATATAATCAGCTTCACCCAAATTATCTTCGCTCCCAATACCAATAGAAATCATGTTTGCAATATTTGCAGCTTGAATTCCAGCCACAGAGTCTTCAAATACAATGCATTCATGGGCTGGCAAGTTCAATAATTTAGCCCCAATTAAAAAGACCTCCGGGTCTGGCTTTGCTTTTGAAACATCGTTTCCATCTACAATTGCTTCAAACCTGTCTAACAACTTTACTTTATCCAGAATTGGTTTTGCATTTTTACTCGCAGAGCCCAGTGCCAATTTTTGATTTTTATTTATCAAAAAATCCAACGTCTCAGTAACATCCGGTAAAATCTCTGAGGTATCCATTTTATCAATGTGACTAAGATAATCCTCGTTTTTAAGGGACATTAGACGATTAAATTCATCTAGTGACAGGGTCTTATTTCCCCAGTCCAAAATTTTTTCCAGAGAACGCTTTCGGCTAACTCCTTTTAGTTGTTCGTTCTGTTTTTCAGAAAAATCAACTCCAATGCTATTGGCAAGATTTTTCCAAGCAATAAAGTGATATTTGGCAGTATCTACGATGACCCCGTCAAGGTCGAATATAAATCCTTTCTTGTTCATTTGGTTTGCGTTACTATATCGGTCTTGTCATTAATTTTGAAGGATAGCAATCCAGCTACTATTAAACTTATGCCGCTCACCACCAAAGCAAAAATTGCTTGGTTTCCGTAAGCGTATTTAACTAGAGGGCCACCAATGACACCATTGATAATTTGCGGGATAACAATGAAGAAATTAAATATCCCCATATAAACGCCCATTTTTTTGGCAGAAATCGAACCAGCCAACATGGCGTATGGCATCGAAAGAATACTTGCCCAGGCAATCCCTATGCAGAACATTGGTAAAATTAGACCGTATTCAGAGTTTGTAAAATAAATTAGGAGGAGACCAATACCACCTATAAAAAGTGAGTAGGCATGGGTCTTTTTTCTACTGATTTTCTTAGCGATAACAGGTAAAAGAAAGGCAAAAATGGCCGAGACTCCATTATAAATCCCGAAGAGTATTCCCACCCAATTACCAGCTTCTTGATACATTTCTGAACTAGAATCGTCAGCCGGTAACCCATAAATATGCTGGGCAATTGCTGGAACCGAGAAGACCCACATCCCAAACAATGCAAACCAAGAGAAAAATTGAACCCAGCTTAACTGGCGCATGGTTTCAGGCATTTTTCTAAAATCTTCAAATATGTCAGAAAGTTTAGCCTTATGAGCATCTCCTTCCGTCTCGGAATCCCCGTTAGAGTTTTCACTTCGATTAAATTGCGCGAGTTCTTCGGGAGAATATTCTTTTGTTGTGGTGACTGTGACCAAAATTGAACCAATTAGAACAATGGCTCCAATAATAAATGACCATAATAAATTATCTGGCACAGTACCTTCAGCAGAGGTCTTTGCAACCCCAAACCAGTTGGTCAACATCCATGGCAGCCAGGAACCTATTACGGCACCAACCCCAATTAATGCAGTTTGAACGCTAAAGCCCTGCGTTGTTTGCTCATCGGCAAGATTATCGGCTACCAAGGCACGAAATGGCTCCATGGCGATATTAAAGGAGGCGTCCATAATCATTAACATTCCTGCGCCAACCCATAGAGCAGGCAGGATAGCAATCATAAAATCGGCTTGTGGTATTAGAATCATACCAATGGAAGCCAGAACAGCTCCCAATAAAAAGAAAGGCTTTCTTCTGCCAAATCGGGTCCAAGTATTGTCGCTGTAATGTCCAATTATTGGCTGAACCACAAGACCCATTATTGGTGCAATTAGCCAGAACCAGGAAAGTTCATGGACATCTGCTCCAAAAATCTGTAAAATACGACTGGCGTTGGCATTTTGAAGGGCAAAACCCATTTGAATTCCTAAGAAACCGAAACTCATGTTCCAAATTTCCCAAAAACCCATTATTCGCTTTTTCATAATAGTATATTAATTGAATACTATTGACAAGCGGTAAAACTTATCAAAACTTATAGTAATTAGGTGAGAGTGAAAATATAAGCTTTGAATTGGTAAATATATAAAAGATTTTGAAAATATAAACTCTATTAAGAATCATGATTGCATGATTATTGGTCTTTAGTTGATAGTTGGTGCACATCAGACGAAGTACAGAGGACGGAAGACAGAAGACCGAGGATGCAAGATATAGGACTCGAGACCGAATTCTGTAATTGTAACTGGAAACTGCGACTGCTGACTATTTAGTCGATTCCCTTTCAATTAAATCAGTTTCGATAATGACGGTTTCATAATGTTCCTCTCTAGTTTCATCATAGTCATCTTCATCTTCCATCTCCAAACGATTAATTAATAATTCTGCGGCACGCTCCCCTATCTTTTCACCGTGTTGGCTCACCGTAGTAAGGCTTGGTGTAGTGTGTTTGAATAAAATGCCATCACTAAAACTTACGATTTGAAGTGATTCAGGAACGCTAATCCCCAGTTTTCTAGCCACCTTCATCGCGGTGACCGCATATAACTCATTGACCGCAAAAATTCCGTCGATGGTTTCATTTCTACGAAATAAATCTTCAATATCCTTTTCTAATTTATCAATAATATCATCTGTTAACAATCTATCATCAACTTTTAAAATCAATGATGATTTCGCTTCAATATTGTGTTCTTGGAGTGCTTGGAGATACCCTTGGGTCCTTAACTTTCCAACACTTACGTAATCTTCAGTTGTAATGAGGGCAATATTCTTACACTTGTTATTAATCAATTTTACCACCGCCTTAAAAGCACCTTTGGCATCATCTACAATCACCTTATCGCACGGAATTTCATTGACGACCCGATCAAACATCACAATAGGCATCCCCTGATTTATGGTTTCAGTAAAATGATGGTAATCCTGTTGGAGTAGGGTTTGCTTTGCAATTGAAATAATAAAGCCGTCAATGCTACCATTGGCCAACATTTGCATATTCAAGACTTCTTTGTCAAAACTTTCGTTTGATAGACCAACAATGACGTTATAGCCTTTTTTATTAGCCACTACATCAATACCCATTATAACCTTAGAGAAGAAATTTTGTAAAATCTCGGGCAGAATTATACCAATGGTTTTAGTTTTTCTATTTTTTAAACTAAGGGCAATATTGTTTGGACGGTAATTATACAATTTGGCGAAAGCTTGAACTTTCTGCCGCGTATCCTCGCTTATCTCAACACTATTTCTAAGCGCCTTTGAGACTGTAGAAATAGAAACATCCAATTCTTTTGCTATTTGCTTTAGGGTAATTTTTCGCTTCATTCAATCTATTTTATAATATATCTGGTTAAGATAAATGTAAACAGTAAGGACGCAATTTTTGCCAAGCCCTTAATCCTAAAATGTAAAATCCAGCATCAACGATTTTACTAAGGGTTAACATTGATTTATAAAACACTCAATTTTCGGGCTAATTTCTTGGTAATTAACAAAAAATTATTATTTTCGGACTTGAAAAAGAATTGCTAAACTTTTCACTATTGACAATAAAGGTAAGGTTAAATTACCAATTTGTTAAATCGAGCCATCAATTTGGTCTTTGTATTCAGAATTAAAAAAGTTTTTAACACGAAAACGTTTTCGGAGCGCTAAATCAATATGTTAAAGATTTTAATACATAGATTTTACATAGATTTAACCC
>JBCCOJ010000139.1:0-8373 GCA_039025415.1 Bacteroidota bacterium
AAGCAAACATCAACAAGACATATTTTACCCCCGGCCATTTCATTTCAACAGGCATTTTGGCATAATAAAATATTTGAAATGCCGACTGCGGAATCATATAGGTGGTACATAAAACATCAATTTCCAAAAGAGTTAGGTGAATTTAAGAGAGATAGTGAAGGAAATGTTATAATTCCGAATGAAAAATATAGTATAAATGATATTGAAGAAATTATTAAGAGTTCAACGAGAATGCGGGAGTATTTTCCACGTAAATGCTCAATAAATTATCTTCCAGATCCATTATCTAAGGGATTTAGGCTTGAGTTTTTTAAAGATAAGCATCGCCTTATCAAGGCAAAAGAATATGAAGAATATGAGCAATTGGAATTTTATTTTAGTGGCACTTACCCAAAAATAAATGCATGGAAAATTGTTCTGGAAGATTATAATTATAATGAAAATTCCTTGTTACTGGTTAACAGGAAAAAAGAGAAAATAACAATTCGATTGGATAAGGGCCATGAGCTTTTTGTTACCGTTAGAACAATCCTCCACGAAGATTATGAAAATCAACTTGAAACTTTCGGCAATTATAATTCATATACACAGTATGGAAATAATGATTTAATTACGCCTCCTCTAGAATTCTGCTTGGTTCACGCTACCCAGCGACCGCTAGTTAGACCTAAGTTTAACAATATAATAAAGTCTGACAAAGAGATAAACAAAACCGTTTTACATCTATCCGCAACAGCTAATTTTGAACAAACGGGCATATGGTTTGATGAAACTGAGATTGTTCGTTACATTAATGGTAATATTCCAACTGGAAATTTAGAAATTTATGCAAAATGGGAAGAGTATAGAGACGACCCCAAGCATACGCCTACGAATAATTCGACACCCAACAATCCTATAAACAGAATCAACAAGCTACATTTTGAAAATACTGATAAAGAAAGTCCTGCTGTATTTGAATCGTCAATCGAAGTTCCAAAACAACTAGATAACATGGAGGCAACCCTCAATAAGGTTGCTTCTCACAGAAACAGGTATAAAAACTATGCGGTTGACCTTCAAACTTCCTATGACGTAAAGGAAACTAGGTTTATAGAAAAGTATTTTTGGTTAAAGAACAAATCAAAATTCACACCATATTATCCAAAAGATTGGGGTGTTGAAGAAGAAAATGAATTAAATGCGGGAAGTGTAAAATCTAAAGAATATTTCAATAGAATTTCGTCCAATTCATTTTTGGTTCGAATACTAAACAGTAAGAAGCCAAATGCGCCAGTAGTAGCTGATAAAAACATCACCTTAGTATCTGTAACGGAAGATGTCAGTTCGAACAAGACAATTTATAGAAAAGCATCGCTAAATAGGTTAAGGTTCTTTTTTGAAAGAGGAAGGCTAAGTTCTGGGAAAGGCGAACGGATAGGATTTGTGGTCAATGAACCTCGAGCTAGATACAACGATTATTTGGTCAAGAATGACCTAGTTTCGATTGTAGGTAGAGATATTGTTTCGGATTCTCTTAAACCATATGATGGATTGAATAGAAATACTGATGTTTTATTGACAAAAGCAAATTTTGTGATAAACGACCCATTCGATTTAAAGGATTTTGATACTTATAAAAAATCAGATGATTTAGAGAGTTTTAGCCCAAAATATGTTAAGGACTTAGGAGTCATGACCTATTTGCCAAAATTTGACAAAAAATTGAACCTCTGGTATTTAGATGTAGAAATTGATGTTAATGATGTTAAAGGTGGGGAGTTGCACAGTCCATTTCTCAGATTTTCAATAGTTCATTATCAAGAAAACTCTTTCAATTATAACCAAGGTACTGAAATTGATATTTCCAAAGATTGCAGAATATCTCATATTAGTAAATCTGGGTATGTTTATATTTTGCCAACTAGAAATATCAAGTTGGAGTATGGCTCCAAAGTCAATGATGGATACAAAAAAGGTTTTGTTAAAGTTAAACTGGATTTTGATGAATCTTCCCTTAAGAAAGGTAACCCCTCAAACCATGTTTCAAAGTTCTATTTAGCCATTAGGCACAGGATGAAATCAGACGCTAAATGGACTATTGCTGATAAAAACGTAAAGAATGATAGTTCTGCATTTATGAAATTAGACGAAAAATCAGCTAAAATTACATTCGTTTACTACAAAAAAAACATAGATTATCAGATTGTTATTTTGGAAACGGAGGACTGGGGGAATAACAATGACATTTCCTTTGACGGATTAATTGAAAACAAGAATAGTAGGATTGTTCATGTAAATACGTTTGAACTTAAAAATGAAATGATTTAAAAATATTAAATGTTCCGATTTTGATTTTTCCTAGAGTTTAATTGCTGGCAGATGATAAAATCAAAATAGGTTGGCGGTGTAGGGCAGATTAGGTTAGGATTTGGGCAAAGAAATTTCGTAAGTAATTTTACTATTCAGCGATTTAACGAATTTCAATGACTTATTTGGAAACACTGGTCAAAGACAAGATTTGAGATTAATTATGTTCAATTTAATATATAAACATTATGAGAAATTACTTGTTCGGCTTATTAGTTATTTGCGGCTTATTAATGTCATGCAAGAACGTTAACAAAACTCAAAATGACCCGCCAGATCCTAATAAGAAAAACTGGTACGTGTATAAACAAAAAAATAGGCCTACATGTCCAGATCCTATTTGGGGTCCAGACATTCAGAACCCTCAAAACTATGATTTGATTTGTGGTCCTTTGACTAAGAAAGAGGCGGATGAATGTTGGAAGAAGAATTGTAATGTCGCGAATAAGATTACTTTGTCTGAATGGGATCCAAATGAAGATTTTTACGCTTTACATGTGGATAATGATTGTGATCTTAGCGCGAATTGTTCAAGAGTAAAAATAGTCCCTTCAGATTATTCAACATATAATGATGATTGCGATGCGTATGAAAGAGTCAAAATTATTGATTTGAACAAATGGGATGTTGAGGGTAAAAAAAATTGTTTTGAAGAGCAGGATATTTCATTGTACAAAAAGAGATAATTATGTCCCCACCGCTTAAAAAATGTAATAAACGTCATTTCCAAACTATTAGATCTTAATCAATATGGTTTAGCTTAATAGTGGATAACTAATTATTATGGTTAAGTGACTTTTGATGTAACACAGCCCAACTTTAAAAAATTAATCAGAATCATTTCAAATGGAGAACGTAGAGTTATTCCATTTGTGGGTGCTGGATTGAGTATTTATGGACCATCTGTTAATGCCCTGCCCCAATGGTCACAACTTATCCAATTATTGATGGAGAAGTCTTACCAACATAGGTTATTGAAATACGGTTCTGAAATAGACTTAAAGCTTAACAGTATCATAGATAAAGGGAATCTGATATCCGCCACGGATATTTTGGTTAATGAAGTAATGGGTCTTCCAACATTTCGAAAAACAATTCAAGATTCATTGGATGTCTCCGGTAAGGAAATACCTCCGGCAATCATAGAGCTGGTAAGTATTGCATGGTCTTTAATAATAACCACTAACCTCGATAACTTCATTGAGACGGCTTGGGCAGTGAAACATGGTAAACCAATTACGGTATTGACCAACAAAGATGCAAGTGATTTGGACAGTTCCCTTTCTGGACATTATTCTAAACCAGCACTATTAAAAACACATGGGACTCTTGAAAGATTTGAAACCTGGGTTTTATCGGAATCGCATTATGACGATGTCCTTAACAACAACAAAGCCTATGTGGAAGCACTGAAACTTTTATACAGACAAACTCTCTTTTTTGTTGGTTTCGGATTAAGCGATAGAGATTTTGAACCTCTATTAGAACAATTGACCAAAATATATCCAGGTGGGGTTGGGGATTATTTTGCCTTAATACCAGAGCATAGGAGCGAACAATATGTTCCTTTAATGCGAAAATTTGGCTTGCAGCCTATATGGTTCAAAGTATTTGAAAATCAAAGAAATGAACCTCACGGAGGTTACATAGAAGTAAAAGAATGTCTTTCGCATATAGTCTCAGAGTGGCTTAGCCATACGATAAAAATCCCTATTAAACTAAGGTATTTTCCCGAGCTGGAGAAGACTTTTTGCGGACGAAAAACTGAATTGAAAAAACTAAGTGATTTAATCTTTCAAGAGAGGAAAAGGCTCATTCAAATTGTTGGTTTTGGAGGAGAAGGAAAGACTTCGTTAGTCCAAAAATGGATCGATTTAAACAAAGAGGATCTTATTCGCAATTCATTTACCCTGGTTTTTGGCTGTTCTTTCTATAAATCAGATATCGCTCGATTTATCGATTCTTTTTACACCCAATTGGTAGTGGATGGAGATGACTTTGATATCGCAAGTAAGGTTGAACGAATCTGTAGAGTCTTTCGTTCTAAGAAAATCTTACTGGTGTTAGATGGATTTGAAATTGTTCAATCTGAAAATGGTGAAATACGAAACTCATACCTCCAAGATATTATTGATGCCGGGGCTTATGGGGATTCGACGATTTTGATAACATCAAGAATAGAAGAACCTAAGAGGTTTTTTACTTTGTCTTTAACAAGCTTGAGTTCAAGTGAGGTAAAAGAGGTGATGAAGAGCTGGGGAATAAAGCTGAGTGGTGATAGAGAAGCAAAGATAGTTGCCAAATATGTAGGTAACCATGCTTTATCAGTAAGAATTGTCGCGAGTTTTTTGAAATCATCTAAAACGCCGAATATTGATTCATTAGGCGAAATCAATATGAATATTGATATTCCTGATGAAGCTGATAGTTTAAGAGCTAATAAAGCAGTAAGGGTATTGGAGTTTTATTCAAATAGTTTGCCTAATGGTTGTCTGACTTTCATGAAGTGCTTCTCGATCTATCCTAGGTCTGTTCCGGAGTATATGATAATGGAACTGTTTAACAAAGAGTTTGAAGAAGGTTCACTCCCGAACAATCTTCAAAGTGTCAACTTGATAAAAGTTATCACTGAGCTAAAAAGAAGAAGATTGCTTCAATCTGAGGGAGAGTCTTTTTTAACATGTCATCCTTTGGTTAGGGATTACTTTAGAGACCTTGTTGATGAAAAACAAATCCTTCCACTTCACAAAGAAAGCCTAGATTACTTCTTAAAAATATCGCCAGAATCACCATCCTCTATAAGTGATTGTTTCTATTTGTTTTCTAGCTGTTATCATGCATCCAAAGCGGGAAGTTTTGACATATTTCATGATTTATTTTACAATAGGTTAAACCGAGGCCAAACTAGATACTTGGGGTTTGTTTTAGGAGCCTGGGATGAATGCTTGACTTTGTGTTCTTATGTTTTTCCTAATGAGGATTCCAAGGGTGTGCCTAAACTTGAAGCGAGTTACTATTACGGAATGGTTTCTTATTCTTTAAGTCGATTATATAGGAATGAAGAAAGTATTCCTTATTACTTAAAAAGTGTTTGGGAGGGTATTAAAACCAATAATAATGAAGGATATGTTGAAGCTGCAATCCAATCAAATTGTCTCATGTCCGCATTGCTATTATTAGGGGAGTATGAAATGGCCTCAAGGGTAGTCAATTTAAATATTCAAATGGTACTTGGAATTTCTTCAGAAGCAGAAAGAAATTGGCAAACTGAACATGCGCTTACTACAATTGGAAGGATATGCCTTAGAATAGGTGAGAATAAAAAGGCTCTTGATTATTATAATGGAGCAAAAAAGGCCAGAGAAACAGATACCTACGATGTTGGAAGATTTCATGAACTTGAAAGAATAACCCATGTAGATGCGTTGCTTCGCTATGATAAAAAATCGATAGCAGAGGCCGAAAACGAGGCCACCGAGATTTTAAAAATTGCAAAAGGAGCAGAATTCTATGATATGATATGTGGAGCTTATCGAGTTACCGCAAGCATCTTAAGATACAAAGCTATTGTTCATGGTGATACTTTTTTGTTTGACGAAGCACTTTCATATATCGATTTAGCAATGGATTTAGCACGCAAGCGATCTCATTTAGAACTGGAAATTCAGATTCGGATTGAGGAACTATCAATTATATTAACTAGAGACAAACTGAAGCCTAAATCTTCAAGAGAATTAAAAGAAAAAATTAAGGAGAAAATAACCAAGCTAGATGAACTAATACACCGTAGCGGACTCGCGATGTATGCGTTTGAATCCCTATATTTTCAGGAACTATATTCAAGGAAATTTCCCAAAGAGAAAGATGACAACAATTTAAGACACAATTTATTGACATTCGTGAAAAATAGGGGGGATTTACCTTTATACATTAGTGATGAATTAAATCTACCGAGAGGTCAAAGACTCAAAATTGAAATTCCTACTTTCAATTCAGTGTTTAATGGATTGGATTCCGACTCAGTTTTACTAGAACTAAAAAGCACAGTTGATTTATTGGCTTCCAAATTTGGATTTAGGTCGGATTGGATTTTATAAATTTATTTCAGCCCATGGAGTGTGCTTCTCGACCACGTAATTTTCTAATACAAGTATGTCAATGTTTGTTTCTAAAAAGGAAGCGATTGCATTTTCTGGTGTCTCAACAATTGGTTCCCCTTGAATGTTGAAAGATGTGTTCAATAATATTGGAAATCCTGATAGCTTTTCAAATTCCCGTATCAATTCATACAATGGGGGGTTTGTCATTTCGTCCAATGTTTGTATTCTGGCAGTGCCATCCACATGGGTAATAGCAGGTAGTAAATCATCATATGGAGGTTTTACTTTCACCACGTTTAACATCATTGGCGAAGGACCATTTAACTCAAAAAACTTTTTTGCTTTGTTCAAGATAACCACAGGTGCAAAAGGTCTGAATGTTTCCCGTTTCTTAACTTTGAGGTTAATGTGATCTCTTATCCAAAATTTTGTAGGATCTGCCAAAATAGACCTGTTGCCAAGAGCTCTAGGTCCAAATTCCGAACCAGACTGAAACCAACCTATAACTTTGCCTTGCCATATATATTTAGCAATTGTTTCAGACTTCTTGTCAAGCTTCCTGTAATGAACTGGGTATTTATCAAGGGCTGTTAGTATGTTTTCCTCATTATATGTTCTTCCCGTATAGGCAATTTTCCCCAGTCCTTCTACTTTATGTTTCTTCCATGCAAAACCCATATCACAATAATACCCATATAGTGCTGCACCTACTGAGGTTCCACTATCGGACGGTGCAGAAAAAATATGTACATTTTCAAACGGCGTCTTTTCAGGTATTTTAGCATTAGCAACGCTGTTCAAAGCACATCCGCCGGAATAACTAAGATTCTCACTTGGGTTTCTTTTGTGTGCAAATTTTAAAACAGAAAACACAGCTTCTTCAAAAATTTCTTGTCCTGCTCTCGCTATGTCAGCTCTTATCTGAAACTTGTTTTTTGAATTAGAGATCTTATTGACTAACCAATCCCATATCCCGCCATATGGATCGTATTCGAACCCTCCAGTCCTACTTATTGCTACAAAGTCCTTTAATTCATGAACCAAACGGTCACTACCATATGAAGATAATCCCATTGTTTTACCATCTGCTAGTTCTGAAAAACCAATTGCCTCGGTAATGATGTTGTAAAATGCACCAATTGAATTTGTCAATTTGTATAACCACGCTCTTGTGCTAATAAATCTATTGCCTGTTTGAGTAAGCTCCAAATCCAGTTTGTTCCCGTTGGCATAACCAATGGAAATAGTTTCCAGGTCTTGCCGATTTCCATCATCCTGTACTCTGTTTCCAGCACCATCAATCACAACCAAACTGGATGTATCAAAATAGGAAGTGAAATATGAACTTGCGGCATGGGACAAATGATGAGATATTTTTTTGACATTTGGAAGCTTTAAATCATCAACTCGTTTTACCAAATGTAAGTTCGAATAGATTCCGTCTATATGGGAAAGGTCAATCTGAAGCTTTTCAAAACAATAGTCTATTGAGGGTTTTGTCGGACTTGAATCCCATTTTTTGCTAGCATGTTTTATTCTTGTAAGCCTTTCATCTTCGACGGCAATTTGAAGTTTTCCATCTTTAATGATTGCGGCGCTAAAGTCATGATCGGAACCACCAATGCCTAAAATAGTACTCATAATAATTAGTTATCCGTTATTCGGACAGCTAATTGTAGGATATGAGATTGCGCGGATGTTTTAGTCTAAGAATCTCAGAGGTTCTCTGATGGCTAACATGAGTATAAATTTCTGTTATTCTTATAGAGCTATGCCCCAAGAGCTCCTGGATATATCTAATATTGATATTGGCCTCCAATAGTTGAGTGGCAAAAGTATGCCTGAAAACATGTGGAGTGACACCACGCTTAATGCCAGATTCTTGAGATATCTTTTTGATTAGATGACGAACCGATTGCTCGGA